>CAJAHV010000026.1 GCA_903939555.1 uncultured Alphaproteobacteria bacterium
GAACCCTGCCCAATTGAGATCGGGCAGCAGGTCGAACAGCAGTGCCGATGTGTTGGCGGCGTTGGCGATCATGTCGGTTTCGTTGCCGATCAGCGCGGTCAGTTGCTGGGCCAGGTCGCGATAGGCGGCCGGGCGGTCGGCGTAGAAAACGTCGGCGGCAAGCGGTTGGGCGGTGAAGGACATCAGCCCAGCCGGGCCAGCGCCGCGCCCAGCCGTTCGGCCTCTGCCGAGCGCGCGGCATGGTCCTCGCGGGCCTTTTCGACCGCTTCGGGCTTGGCTTTTTCGGCAAAGCCGGGAGAATTGAGGCGATTGGCCAATGCATCGCGTTCCTTGCTGGCGGTGGCGATTGCCTTTTCCAGCCGCGCCTTTTCGGCGGCAAGGTCGATGATGCCGGCCAACGGCAGCACATAGGTTGCCCCGGCATGGACGAGTTGCAGGCGGCCACCTTCGGCGACATCGCTCGTCGGCACGATGCGCGCCAGTCGTTCGATCGCTGCGGCGTTGCTCGCCAGCCGCGCCAACGTTTCCGTACCCGCGCCTTCGACGGCGTAACCCAGCTTGGCGCCCGGCGGGACGTTCAACTCGGTACGCGCCGAGCGCACTTCCGAAACCAGCCCGATCAGCCATTCGATATCGGCGCTCGCCGCCGCATCGACGGGCAGGTCGGCCGCCACCCAGTCGGCGACGATCAGGTCATGCGCGCGCGGCGCCAGCTTGTGCCACAATTCCTCGGTCAGGAACGGCATCACCGGGTGCAGCATGACGAGGATCTGGTCGAGCGCCCAGCCGGAGACGGCGCGGGTTTCGGCCGCGATGGCAGCATCGGCGGCGTTTTGAGTGGCGCCTTCGGCTGGGGCCGCCAGCAACGGCTTGGTCAGCTCCAGATACCAGTCGCAGAAGCGGTTCCAGGCAAAGCTGTAGATCGCATCGGCATAGGCATCGAAACGGAAGGTCGCGATTGCGGTTTCCAGCGCCCGCGCGGTCGCGGCGACTTCGCCGATGATCCAGCGGTTGACGGCGTTCTGCGCCGGCGGTGGCGCCTTGCTTGCCGAGCCGGTGATGCCATTCGACTGGCAGAAGCGCGCTGCGTTCCACAGTTTGGTGGCGAAGTTGCGATAGCCTTCGACGCGCTTTTCATCGAGCTTGATGTCGCGGCCCTGGCTTTCCATCGCGGTCAGCGTGAAGCGCAGCGCATCGGCGCCGAACTTGTCGACCAGCACCAGCGGATCGACGGTATTGCCCTTTGACTTGGACATCTTGGCGCCCTTGGAGTCGCGCACCAGGCCATGACAGTACACCGTCTTGAACGGTGGCACATCGTCCATGAAGTGGATGCCCTGCATCATCATGCGGGCGACCCAAAAGAAGATGATGTCGAAGCCGGTGACCAGCACGTCGCCGGGATAATGGCGCGCGAGGTCTTCGGTGTTGTCGGGCCAGCCGAGGGTGGCGAAGGGCCAGAGGGCGGACGAGAACCAGGTGTCGAGGACGTCTTCGTCGCGGGTCAGCACCACGTCGCCTGCCTGCGCCTGCGCCGCAGCTTCGTCTTCAGCCACGAAGCAGCGGCCATCCGGGCCATACCACGCCGGGATCTGGTGCCCCCACCACAATTGCCGCGACACGCACCACGGCTGGATGTTCTCCATCCAGTTGAAATAGGTCTTTTCCCAGGTCTTGGGCACGAACTGCGTCGCGCCGGACTTGACCGCCGCCAGCGCCGGCTTGGCGAGTTCGCCGGCGTTCACATACCATTGGTCGGTCAGCCAAGGTTCGACGACCACGCCCGAGCGGTCGCCATACGGCATCTGGATGGTCTTGGCCTCGATCAGTTCGACCGCCTCCAGCGCTTCCAGATCGGCAACGACCTTCTTGCGCGCATCGAAGCGATCCATGCCGACATAATCCGTCGGAATGCCGTCCGCCGCGATGATCCGCGCATCGGCATCGAAGATGTTGATCGGCGTCATGCCATGCCGCTTGCCGACCTCGAAATCGTTGAAATCATGCGCCGGGGTGATTTTCACCGCGCCCGACCCGAGTTCCGGATCGGCATGGTCGTCGGCGACAATCGGGATCAACCGGCCGGTGATCGGCAGCTTGACGAACTTGCCGATGACCGACTGGTAGCGTTCATCCGAGGCGTTCACCGCCACCGCGGTATCGCCGAGCATGGTTTCGGGGCGCGTCGTCGCCACGATGATATGGTCGCGGCCGTCCGCCAGCGTCACGCCGTCCGCCAGCGGATAGCGTATATGGGTGAAGGTGCCGGCAACTTCGCGGGTTTCGACCTCCAGGTCCGAAATCGCGGTTTTCAGCTTGGGGTCCCAATTGACCAGCCGCTTGTCGCGATACAGCAGGCCCTCGTTGAACAGCGTCACGAACACCCGGGTGACGGCCTTGTTGAAGCCTTCGTCCATGGTGAAGCGTTCGTTGGCCCAATCGCAGCTGGCGCCCAATCGGCGCAGCTGCTGCGTGATGGTGCCGCCGCTGCTTTCCTTCCACGCCCATACGGTCTTTAGGAAATCGGCGCGGCCCATCGCCTTGCGGTCGGGCTTGCCGGCTTCGGCCAATTGCCGTTCGACCACCATCTGCGTCGCGATGCCGGCATGATCGGTGCCGACCACCCAGCGCGCGTCGCGGCCATTGAGCCGGTGCCAGCGGATCAGCACGTCCTGCAGCGTATTGTCGAGGGCATGGCCGATGTGCAGCGAGCCGGTGACATTGGGCGGCGGGATGATGATGGTGAAGGGCGCCGCATCGGGCCGCGCCGGGCGAAAGGCGCCCGCGTCTTCCCAATGGGCATACCAGCGTTGTTCGAACTCGGCGGGGCTGAAGGTCTTGTCGATGAGAATCATGCTGCGCTGTTAGCGGCTGTGGCGCGCGCGCGAAAGGGCGGGCTTGCATCGCAGCGCCGGTCTTGCCGTCGCCAGCAGTTCAGTCGCGGCCGGTCAGTCGCTTGATTTCGGCCTGAGCGACCTTTTCGACGATTTCGGGCAGGTTCGCATCGAGCCAGCGTTGCAGCATCGGTTCCAGCAGGCTGCGCATCAGGCTGTCGAGCGTCGTTTCGCCGCCGGTCATTAGTGCCGGGCCTGGATTGATTGCCGGTGCCGCCGCCTCGGGGACGGGCGCGTCTGCCATTGGCGCGGCCGGGGGCGCGCCACCTTCCACCATCCGGGACCGGATGGATGCGAGAACGGAGTCGATATCGATCGGCAATTCACTCATGCGATGACGTTACAATGCGTAATCGTGAATGGCCAGACGCGGCAGCAGGGTGGCGGGCGGGCACCGGTAATTGACCGTTTGCCGGCGATAGCGGCGGTTTGAGCCGGCGCAATTGCAGGACGGGCGACGCATGAATGGCTTTGCCAAATTCTGAGTCGCGCTTATATGGCAAGTGATTTGCGCTACTGATACAGTCGAGTAACGCAGTTGGAAGGACGCGGACGGACATGAAGTTTCGAGTGACAGGCCTTGGAATTGCCGGGCTGGCCGTGTCGGCGCTGGCATTGGCGGCGCCGGTTGCGGCCGAAACGCTGCAAGGGGCGCTGGCCAAGGCCTATCGCAGCAACCCGACGCTCAACGCCGCGCGCGACAACCAGATGGCTGCCGATGAAAATGTTGCGATCCAGCGCAGCGCCGGCCTGCCCAGCGCCGTCATCAATTCGACCTTCAACGAAAATGTGCTGATTCCGGCCGGCCAGTTCATCGTCATTCCGCGCACGCTTGGCTCGCAGGCCCAACTCACCATTCCATTGTATAATGGCGGCCGTATCAAGAACGCCGTGCGCGCCGCCGATGGCCGTGTTGCCGCGGGGCAGGAACAGCTGCGCGGAACCGAATCGGGCGTGTTCAGCCAAGTCGTCGCGGCCTATAATGATGTGCTGCGCGACATGGCGATCGTGGAATTCAACCGTGCCAATGTCAGCAATCTCGAAGTTAACCTGCGTTCGTCGCGCGATCGTTTCGAAGTCGGCGATGTCACTCGCACCGATGTCGCGCAATCCGAAGCGCGGCTGTCGCAGGCGCAGGGCGATCTGCTCACCGCCGAGGCCAATCTCGTCAGCGCCAAGGAACGCTACATCCAGCAGGTCGGCGAAGCGCCCGAAGCGTTGATGCCGCCGCCGCCGCTGCCCGGGCTGCCAGCATCGGTTGATGAAGCCGTGGAGATTGCCATCAAGGACAATCCCGACATCGCTGCCGCAACCCGCAACCTCGAAGCGACTGGCTATGACGTCAAGGCGGCGCGCGGTGGCCGGTTGCCGACGCTGGCCGGGTTCGGCCGGCTCAACCGCAACGATAATTTTGGTGGCGCCATCGTGCCGCCGGGCTTTCCCAAGCAGCCGTCGCAACAGACGTCGGGCGTGATCGGCTTGCAGGCTTCGCTGCCGCTGTATCAGGGCGGGTTGCCGGCAGCGCAAATCCGCCAGACCCAGGCGCGCCAGGCGGCGGCGATGGAAACCGTTATCGGTACCGAACGCCAGATCATCCAGCTGGTGCGGTCGTCGTTCATTGCCTGGAAGGCCAGCCTGAATGTGATTAAATCCGCCGAATCGGCGATTGCCGCCAACACCCTGTCGCTCGATGGCGTGCGCGCCGAAAATGGCGTCGGCACCCGCACCATCATCGAGGTGTTGAACGCCGAACAGGAACTGATCAATTCGCGGGTGCAATTAGCGACGTCGCGCCGCAACGCCTATGTTGCGGCTTTCACCCTGCTGGCGGCGATGGGCAATGCCGAAGCGCGCGACTTCGATCTCGAGGGCGTGACGCTCTATGATCCCAAGGTTAACGCCCGCAAGGCAAGCGGCAGTTTCCTCGACTGGTCGGGTGGCACGGCGCCCGTTGCGCAATCGACTCGCACGATCAATACCAAGGCACAGGATGCCAGCGTGCAGGGGCCGCCAAAGCCCTGAGTTTCAGGCGGAGCGGCCGCTGATCAGAAGACGAACTGGCGCGGCGCGGCAAAGCCCGGCAACGGCTTGGCAGCGACTTCCAGGAATGGCGCGCCGCCGATTCGGCCGCCACTGATCAACGGCCCGGCCGAAGCGCGGCCGACGCCATCGCTGCGCACCACTGCCGCGACCCGGCCGCCGGGGGCCAATTGCGCGGCAATGCCGGCGGGAATGGTTTCGATGGCGCCTTCGAACAGGATGACATCATAGGGGGCAGCGGCAGGCCAGCCCTGTTCGAGCGGGCCCGAAACGCTTGTGACCCCGGCGCTGGTCGCCATTGCCACCAGGGCCGGATCGTTTTCGAGCGCGGTGACGTGCAGCCCGATATGGGCCAGCACGGCAGCAGAATAGCCGGTCGCCGAGCCGACAACCAGCGCACGCTCGCCGCGTTTGACCTGAGCATGCTGGACGAGCAGCGCCAGCGTCATCGGTTCGAGCAGCCAGCGTCCGGACGCAACCTCGATCGTGGCATCGGCATAGGCCAGCCCGCGCAGCGCTGCCGGCATGAAATCTTCCCGAGGCACTGTGTACATGGCACCCAGCACCGCTTCATCGAGGACGCCGACGGTACGCAACTGGCTGTCGACCATTGTCCGCCGCTCGGCGGCGGCAACATCCAATGGCGTCCGCCGCTCGGCGGCGGCAACATCCAATGGCGTCCGCCGCTCAGCAGCGGCAACATCCGGGGGTGTCCGCTGCCCGGTGGCGCGGTTCGATTCGGCGGCGTGGAGATCGGCACTGGTCACTTTGGTGTCCTGCAGCAGTCGGTTTGCCGCGGGTACGGCCGCACAAGGGCGGTTCCGAGCGAGCAGCGATGCAGGTTCGTCTAGCGATGAAGGTTGCCCTCGCCAAGCTCCATTGCTAGGGGAAGCGCCCGCGCCGGTTTCCTGGTGCTGGCCCGATGGCGGAGTGGTGACGTAACGGACTGCAAATCCGTGAACCCGGGTTCGATTCCCGGTCGGGCCTCCAGGCGCTAATGCGCCGATATCATTCAGGACGCTGATGCGCCGGCGCCGTTCAGGGCGGTGTGACCGCGATCATCCTGATGTCATTGACATTGGTGCGCGTCGGCCCAGTGACGATCAGGCCGCCAAGGCGATCGAACAGCGCATACGTGCCATGGCTGGCAAGTGCTGCGGCCGTATCGGGCCGGGCGAGCCGGGCCAGTGCGTGGTCGAACCAGCCGCCGGCGTTGTCGCGCGTGCCGTCGATGCCGTCGCTGTCGGCGGCCAGCGCGCTGATCGGGGCACCATCGGGCAATGCGGCGATCATCCCGGCGAGATATTCGAGA
>CAJAHV010000027.1 GCA_903939555.1 uncultured Alphaproteobacteria bacterium
GGTGCGTAGCCTTTACCCTTTTGCGTCACCACATGGATCAGGATCGGGCCTTCGGCGGCATCACGAACATTTTCGAGCACTGGCAGCAGATGATCGAGGTTATGCCCGTCGATCGGACCGACATAATAAAAGCCCAGTTCCTCGAACAAGGTGCCGCCACCCTGCATCAGGCCACGGGCGTATTCATCAGCCTGGGCCGCGGCTTTCTTCAGCGGCGGCGGCAGCACCTTGCGGCTGATCTGCTTGACCGCTTCGCGCAGTTCGAGAAACTGCCGGCTGGAGAACAACCGCGACAGATAGGCCGACAGCGCGCCTACCGGAGGCGCGATGCTCATGTCATTGTCGTTCAGGATGACGACGAGGCGATTGCCGGCCTGCGACGCATTGTTCATCGCTTCATATGCCATGCCGGCCGACATCGAACCATCGCCGATGACCGCAATCGCCTTGCCCGGCTGGCCCTTCAGCTTGTTGGCCACGGCAAACCCGATGGCCGCCGAAATCGACGTGCTGCTGTGCGCGGCGCCGAACGGATCATATTCGCTTTCGCTTCGCTTGGTGAAGCCGCTGAGTCCGCCGCCTTGCCGCAGGGTGCGAATGCGGTCGCGACGTCCGGTCAGGATCTTGTGGGGATAGGCCTGGTGGCCAACATCCCAGATAAGCCGGTCATCGGGGGTATTGAACACATAGTGCAGCGCCACGGTCAATTCGATGACGCCGAGCCCGGCGCCGAGATGGCCGCCCGTTGTCGATACCGCATCGATCATTTCGGTACGCAGTTCATCGGCAAGCTGGCGCAGATCGCCATGCGAAAGCCGTTTCATGTCGGCCGGCACATTGACCGTATCGAGCAGCGGCGTTGAAGGACGTTTTGTCACCAAGGAACCACCAAGTTTATTGATTCTTGAACCATGATGCTAGCGACTTGCCGCCACGCTGTCGATGCGCTGCAGCGTGCCGGTCAAGCACATTCGGCACAGCGGCCGCGCACTTCAACCACCGGTTTTTCGGGGCGAAAACCCGTCGCAGCGGCGGTTTCACGGATCCGCGCCGACAATTGGTCGTCATCGACATGGGCGGCGCGGCCACAGATGTCGCAAACGAGAAAGATGCAATCATGCAGGCAACCGGGATGGGCATTGGCAAGATAAGCATTGGCACTTTCCACCCGGGTCGCGACATTATTGGCCACGAACAGGTCGAGGATGCGATAGACGCTGTTCGCCGCGATCCGCCGCCCCTGCGCGGTGCTGACCGCTTCGGTCACGTCATAAGCGCTGGCCGGGCGTTCAAACCCCGACAGCGCGGCGAACACTGAGGCGCGCATCGCAGTCCATTGTTCGCCCGAACCGACCAGCGCGCGTTCGGCAGCAGCCATGAGAGATGCGCCGGTGCGCACATCATGGTCGTGATCGTGATGGATTGCCATAATCCCAATATCGGGCCGAATGGCCCCGTCTGCAAGCACGGATCAACCTCGCGAGGCGCGCACGTTCCACAGATGCGCTGCCGCCAGAAGGCAAACACCGACAATTGACAGCATGACTTCGGCCACGCCGCCATGACTGATCAACAGCGATGCCGCCATCAAGACGATGCCGAGCGCGCCGAGCACGCCGATCGCCCAGCGGCCATGCACCGCGATGCCGCGCCACAAGGCAACCGCCGCCAGCGGCAGCGCGAGCAGCAGGCCGACGGCATGGACATTATGGCCCAGCCAGCCCCCCGACGCGGCAAGCATCGTCAACAGCAGCGAACCGGCGAGGCAATGCACCAGGCACAGCGCCGACAACAGCATCGCCGATTTGTCGAGCAGGTGAGAGATTGGAGCGGGCATGGCATCTTGATATATTATCACATCACGCGGTGCAAGGGATTTGCGATAATGACTTTCAACAGCCGCCCGCTACCGATCTTGTCAGCACTTGATGAACCAGAGTTGGCGGCACGATAGATGGTGCCGGACCAGTTTTGGTCCGCGACTTCAACGCGCTTGGCGGGCAGCGATGGAGCGATTATGGGGCTGCCATGGCCACACTTGCTGTTTCCCACCCTGCCCTTCCAACCGATTCGGCCCGACCAAGCGCGATCGCGCTCTGGCTGTTCGCGGTCGCCGGGCTGGTCTTTGCCATGGTCGTGGTCGGCGGCATCACGCGGTTGACCGAATCCGGCCTGTCGATCACCCGCTGGGACGTCGTGTCGGGTACGCTGCCGCCGCTGAACAATACCGAATGGCAGGCGCAGTTCGGCGCCTATCAGGCGAGTTCGCAATATCAATTGATGAACCGCGGCATGTCGCTTGCCGAGTTCAAGGGCATTTTTTTCTGGGAATATGTTCATCGCCTGCTCGGTCGGCTGATCGGGCTGGCCTATGCAGTGCCTTTTGCCGTTTTCTGGGCGCGCCGCGCGATCCCGGCCGGGTACAAGCCGCGATTGCTGGCGCTGCTGATGCTCGGCGCGCTGCAAGGCACGATCGGCTGGTGGATGGTGTCGTCGGGCCTCGTCGGGCGCACCGAAGTCGCGCATGAACGACTGGCGGTGCATCTGTGCACGGCACTGACCATCATGGCCGGTTGTATCTGGACGGCGCTCGACCTGCGCCGCGCCGCGCCGTCGGTTGCGGCCCGGCCCTCGGGCTGGGTGTTGCCCTTTGCGGCGCTGCTGGCGGTGCAGATCATCTGGGGTGCCTTTGTCGCCGGCATGCGCGCCGGCCATGCGTCGGACACATGGCCGCTGATGGCCGGGGCGCTGGTGCCGCCGGGGATCGGTGAAGCGCTTTCCGATCTCGTAAACGATCCGGTGACGGTGCATTTCCTGCATCGCAGCCTGGCCTGGGCGGTGGCGCTGCTTGCCGTGCATGTTGCCGCGAAATTGTGGCGCGCCGGCGCCGGGCCGGTGGCGCTCGCGCTGGGCGCAGCGGTTGTGGCGCAATTCGCGCTGGGTGTGGCGACGGTTCTGTCGGGTGTGGCGATCCCGCTGGGCGTTGCGCACCAGGCCTGCGGCGCCTTGCTGGTCATGGCGACCACGCTCGCGGCACATTGGGCGGTGCAACGGCCATGACGGCGGCAAACGTGCTCGGCGGCGTACTCGAATATTGTTCGGACGATCCGGTGACCGGCTGGTTCCGCGACGGGTGCTGCAATTCCGATGCAAATGATCGCGGTCGCCATGTCGTCTGCGCCGTGGTGACAGCGGAATTCCTCGCCTTTTCGCTCAGCGTCGGCAACGACCTGACAACGCCGCGCCCCGACCATCATTTCCCGGGCCTCAAGCCGGGGGACCGCTGGTGCCTGTGCGCTACCCGCTGGGAGGAAGCACGGATTGCCGGCTGCGCGCCCGATGTGGTGATCGCGGCGACCCATGCCAGGGCGCTGGAAGCCACCGCGCTCGGCCATCTGCAGGCCCATGCCAGCGAATGATCCGGCCAGCATGATGGGGCCGTCATGACCTGGGATGGCCTGCCCTTCGGCGGCGCCAAGCTGGCGGCCCTGCTGGGTGACGCCTTGCTTGTGTATCGCCGCGACGACGCCGCGAATATTCCATTTCCCGGCCTGCTCGACCTGCCCGGTGGCGGGCGCGAGGGCGGCGAAAGCCCGGCGGAATGTGCCCTGCGCGAACTGGCGGAGGAATTCGGGCTTACCGTGGCGACCGATCGCATCCAC
>CAJAHV010000028.1 GCA_903939555.1 uncultured Alphaproteobacteria bacterium
GGCAAGGACAAGCGCAAGCTGGTAGAAAAGGCGCTGAAGGACGGCGCATCGAGCAACCTGCCGATCGGGCGGCTGCTCGCCGACCTCGAAATGGACATCGATATCCACTGGTGCGCGTAAAGCGCCCCGCCGGTTCGCGGCGGAAGCTGGCGGCGGAAGCTGGCCGCAGCCGGAACACCCCGCACCCCGGCTGCGCAATCGGGGCAGTAAGCGCCGCTGCCTGCCGGCGCATTGCTGCGCCAATCGACAGGGCGCCCGAACACATCTGGCCCTTTGCGTAACCCCAGCCTATCATGGCTGCGCAAGGGGGCAGAAACATTGGCTGAACAACACGACGCAGCACCGCCGGCCGAACCGTTGCCGCCCACCCTTGCCGCTATCGCTGACCTGGATGACATCGACCAGCGCATCATTGCCGCGATGCGCCGCAACGGCCGGATCGCCAATCGCGAACTGGCACGCGATGTCGGCGTCAACGAAGCCACCGTGCGCACCCGCCTGCGCCGTCTGGAAGACAGCAAAACCGTTCGCGTCGTCGCCATGCGCGACCTCGAAGCCATGGGCTATGGCTGCCTCGCCGCCGTGGGCGTGCAGGTCAAAGGCCACAGCGCCGCCGATGTCGGCCGCCGGTTGGCGGAACTGCCCGAAGTCATCACCGTCAATGTCGTCATCGGCGAACATGACCTTGAGGTACAGCTTGTCGCCACCGATCTCGCGCATCTCGAAGCGCTGCTCACCGACAAGCTGGCGCATGTGCCCGGCGTTGACCGGCTGATCCCCGGGCTGGCGCTCAAGATCCTCAAATACAACACCGAATGGGCGCCGTTATGAGCAAGCCGATCCCGCTCGATGCCATCGACCACAAGATCATCGAGACCTTGGGCATCGATGCGCGCGTTTCGAACCGCGAAATCGGCCGGGCGCTGGGGCTGACCGAAGGCACCATCCGCACCCGGCTCAAGCGCCTGCTCGACAATCGCGTCATCCAGGTTGCCGCCATCACCAACACCGGGCGCCTGCAGAACCCGATGCTCGCCTATCTGTGGGTCGAAGCCAACAGCGCCGGCGATATCGAGGCACTCGCACAGGCAATGGCGGCGCTGCCCGAAATCGGCTTTGTCGCCACCATGCTCGGCCGCGCCGAAGTGATGGCGATGACGCTGGTGGAAAACAGCAATGTGCTGACCGAATTCCTCCACCAGACCATCGACAAGATTCCCGGCGTGCGCCGCGTGCGCTACAGCCTGGGGCAGAATTTCATCAAGCATGACTTCCACTGGTGCGCATTGATCGATTGAGCATGTCCGGCAAGCCCCGCATCCGCGCGCTCAACCATGTCGGCCTCACGGTCGCCAGCATGGACGCCAGCCTCGCCTTCTACACCGGCATCTTCGACGTGACGGTGCACGGGCCGTGGCAACATGACGGCCCCGGGGTCGGCATGGTCACCGGCTATCCGGGCTGCGGCACCACCCAGGCCTTTCTCGATTTCGGCGTCCCCGGCCAGTTGATCGAACTCATCGAATATCAACGCGGCGGCGTGCCGATCGATGCCGCCAACGGCAATGCCGGCGCCGTGCA
>CAJAHV010000029.1 GCA_903939555.1 uncultured Alphaproteobacteria bacterium
CCGATCTTGGGTTGCAATAAAATTGGTGGCGACACGCACCCAGCCCATGTTGCTGGCGGTTGGCCCCGCCGGTGCGGAGAAAGTGTAAGTATGGATCGGAGTGTTAGACAGCACAGACACCTTCAGCACGGGATTGACCGTGGCAGCGGGATTGCCCGACAGATCAACCGCGATATGGTATTTCTTGCCAACCTCAAGGTTTCTGAGATTGAAAGGCACGATCAAGGCGCGGGGGCCGGACAGATCGACACTCGTCTTGCCGGCCGATGCGTCGTAATTTCGGTTAATCTTGTACTGGTAGGTGCCGTACGTCTGCCAACGCGTGAGGGCGGTTGAGTTGACCCCGTTGATCTGCGCGACGCCATCCACAAAGACCACCGAGGGATCGATCTGTTCGAACGAACCGTTCGTTATGAGGTTGATGGCAGCCTGCGCCGGGACCGCAGAAAGGGCCATTGCCGCCGATATCATTGCACTGGTCGCAAATTTCATCGTGAATCCTTTCGAACAATCTCAGACGATGTGAAATCAATTCAGTGTTCTTATATTAGTTTTTGAATCATTAAAATAGCGCCAGTTATTTATTTTTTTTAGGGCTATTTCATACAAATCTACCCAGAATGGGTTAACTATCATTTATTGGGCAGGCGCTTAAATCGATCCGCTTGTGTCCGTTGAGAGACTGTTGGATAATGATTTTTAATTATTGATCCACGGTGTGGATGTGTGGGGCGCAATGTAGATGTCTGGTACGCCGAAACCCGTCACCGCTGGGGCGGGGAAGCAAAATGGTGGTCGCGACGTTGCCAAGGGAGCGCGACTGGTAACGCAGAGCGATGCGTTGATCGAACAGCAGTCGTCGGTCAATTTCCTGCTTTTCGATAACCTGTTGCTGTCTCTGCGCCTGGTGCTTGATGAAACCGGTCTGGAGCTGACGGAATTCCTGATCTACGGCACTGTGCTGGCGGCAAACCGGCAACGCGGCGCCCGGGTCGGCGTCAGCGCGGATGGGCCGGAATATCTGATCCCGATCTCCCAGTCCGCGATCTCGCGCGCCACCGGCCTGCCTCGGGAGACGGTGCGCCGCAAGATCGCTGCGCTGTATCTGCGTGGCATGCTGCTGGTTATCGACAGCGGCTGTATCGTCACCGAAAAAGAAGGCGCAAGCCGGACCAGCCTGTTGTTGCAATTGTCCGCCGTGTTCGCCCGTACGATCAACAGCCTGGTCGATCTTGGCGCGATCTTGCCGGAAGCTCCCGGCGCCAACGCCCCCGCTAGCCGAGCCGACCGCAAAGCCTGATCCGGTTGTAACGGCGCATCGTTGGCACCCAATCAGAAAGGGCCTGCGGCGGCTGCGGCGGCAAACCGCAGGCGATCACCCCAGCCGAGCGAGTCCTCATTTAGCGGACCCGGAAGGTACCGCACCCCAAGCCGGGCCACCCGCGCGGCGTAACGATGCCCGTGCAGCGCAACGATTCCCGCGCAGCGTAACGACGCCGGCCGTGACGCCGGTTGGGCGCCTCAGCTATTGGCTTTGCCCGGGGTGTTGACCCCCTTGGACTGAAGATATTTCTTCACGTTGCGCGCCGCCTGGCGGATGCGGTGTTCATTTTCCACCATCGCGATGCGGACAAAGCCTTCGCCATCTTCACCATAGCCAACGCCCGGTGCCACGGCGACGCCGGCATGGGTGAGCAATTGCTTGGAAAACTCCAGGCTGCCGAGATGCGCGAGTGCCGGCGGCAGCGGCGCCCAGCAGAACATGCTGGCGCGCGACGGCGGAATGTCCCAGCCGGCGCGGCCAAAGCTTTCGACCAGCACGTCGCGGCGGCTGTGGTAAAGCTGGCGGTTGCGCTCCACGACATCCTGCGGGCCGTTGATCGCCGCCACGGCCGCAGCCTGAATGGGGGTGAAGGCACCATAATCGAGATAGGATTTGACCCGGGTCAGCGCGGCGATGAGCGTTTTGTTGCCGACCGCGAAACCGATGCGCCAGCCCGCCATCGAATAGGTTTTCGACATCGAGGTGAACTCGATCGCGACATCCTTGGCACCGGGCACCTGCAGGATCGACGGCGTCGGCTGCCCGTCGAAATAGATTTCCGAATAGGCCAGATCGGACAGTACCCAGATCTGGTGCTTTTTGGCGAAGGCGACGACTCGTTCGTAAAAGGCCAGATCGACCGTTTCGGCGGTCGGGTTCGACGGATAACCCATGACCAGCACCGAAGGCTTGGGCACGGTGAACTTCATGGCGCGTTCCAGCGCTTCGAAATAGCGTTCGTCGGGTGTCGTCGGCACGCTGCGGATGGTCGCGCCAGCGATGATGAAGCCAAAGGTGTGGATGGGGTAGCTGGGGTTGGGTGCCAGCACGACATCGCCGGGCGCGGTGATCGCCTGGGCGAGGTTGGCGAGGCCTTCCTTTGACCCCAATGTCACCACGACTTCGCTTTCGGGATCGACATCGACACCGAAGCGCCGGGCATAATAGCCGGCCTGGGCCTTGCGCAGGCCGGGAATGCCCTTCGATGCCGAATAGCCATGGGCGTCGGGCTTGGCGGCGACTTCGGCAAGTTTTTCGATGACATGCGCCGGCGGCGGCAGATCCGGGTTGCCCATGCCGAGATCGATGATGTCGTCACCGCGCGCGCGCGCCGCAGCCCGCATCGCGTTGACTTCGGCGATGACATAGGGAGGCAGGCGGCGGATACGGTAGAAATCATCGTTCATCGGAGCGTCTTTCGATGGCCTGTACGGCGCGGGGCGCCGGGCGATGGGTTACATGGCGCATAGCGCCGGGATGGGGAGAACACAAAAGAAAGCGGGCGGGAGCTCACCGCCCCCGCCCGCTGATGGGCTGAAACGGTGGGGCGGGTCAGGCCGCCGCGGCACCTGCGGCAGGCGCGGCAACGGCGGCGGCAGGCGCGGCAACGGCCGCAGCAGCCAGGGCTGCTCCTGTGGTGCGGGCGGCGTTGGCGATGCACGTCATCTCGTGTCTCCGGCGGGCGTGGCCGATCTGCGGCCACATCATGTTAATAGCCGCAAAACCGCGCCGGGAAAAGTGGCCTTTTGCAGCGGCGGCCCTTGGCGCGGCGGGCGCGAGCGTCCACAATGGCAAGGCTTAATCCGGGGAACGACCATGGCCGAAGTGCCAATCGAAACGCAGCCGCTCGAACAATTCCAGAAATGGACCGAATTGGCCGGACGCGGCCAGCAGATGATGCTCGAATTTCTGGCGCGCGAACCCGGGCCGCCGGCGTCCGACCCGATGGGCATGATGGCGACATGGCA
>CAJAHV010000030.1 GCA_903939555.1 uncultured Alphaproteobacteria bacterium
GCCATCGGCTCGGGCTTGGGCCAGACGATCCATGCCGCCAGCCCGCCCGGCACGAGGCTGCGGGCGATCTGCAGGACATGGCGATAGCCTTCGGTGACGATCAGGCCGACACGGGCGATCTTGTGTTCGAGCACCGCGTTGGTGGCAACTGTGGTGCCGTGCAGGAACAGCGCCAGTTCGTGCGGCTCGATGCCCGCCTTGCCACACAATTGCCGCGCGCCGGCGATGACCGCCTGCGACGGATCATGCGGGGTGCTCGGCACCTTGTCGCGAAACGTACGGCCAGTTGCCTCATCGATGACAAGCAAATCGGTGAAGGTGCCGCCGACATCGACGCCCAGACGATAACTCACACGCGCTCCCCCTTAACAAGAAAATCGCCGGCCTTGCCGACGCGGCTGGGCAAATCCCGGCCCATGATGGTAGCGAACCAGCGGTTGGCTGCGACCGCAGCATCGAGATCGAACCCGGTTGCCACACCCGACCGACCGAACAGATAGAGCAGTTCTTCCGTGCCGACATTGCCTGCGGCGCCCGGCGCGAACGGGCAACCGCCCAGCCCACCCAGTGCCGAATCGAAGGTCCGGCACCCGGCTTCATAGCCGGCCCAAGCATTGGCCGGCGCCATGCCACGAGTATCGTGCAGGTGCAGCCGCACCGGAATGTCGCCGATTTTCGCGATTACCGCGCCAACGAGATCCCCGACCTGTGCCGGCACACCAACCCCGATCGTATCGGCGAGCGCGATTTCCTGCGCGCCCGCATCGGCCATGCGCGCGGCCAGATCGACAATGCGCTGCGCCGGCACATGACCTTCATAGGGGCAGCCGAACGCCGCCGATATCGTCACCTGCGCGAACAACCCGGCCGCCTTGGCCTTTTTGAGCATTGCGGTATTGGCGATGATGCCATCGGATACTGACTGGCCCTGATTGATAATACCAAACTCGTCGGTTGACACCAGCACACAGCCGGCCTCGTCGAGACCGCGGGCGCCGCCATCGCGCGACGCGATCGCCCGATCAACGCCGCGCTCGTTAAGACACAGTCCAATGTAGCGCACCCCGGGCACATCGGGCAGACCCGCCACCACAGCTTCCGCGTCTGACATCTGGGGTACGCGGCGCGGGTTAACAAAGCTTACCACTTCGATCCGCCGCGCCCCAAAGGCCACCAGACGGCCAATAAGCGCCAGCTTGTCGGCAGTTTCGACAAAATCCTTTTCATTCTGCAGGCCATCACGAGGCGAAACCTCGACGATCTGGACTGCAGGCGACTGAGGCTGGTTCATGGGATTTGTATACAAAACGCCCCCCAGCCTGTATAGCCCCCACAGCCTTAACAGCGACAGCGATTGGATTGTTGGCCACAACGAGGTCGAAACCGAATTTGGAACGAGGGTTTTTGAATGACGCAACAAGTCGAAGATCTGGGCGGCGACTATAAGGCCGCAGGCTTTGGCGGCACGCTTCAGCCCGGGAACCGGCCGGTGCTGCTGCTCATCGATTTTGCCCGCGCATATTATGACCCCGCTTCCCAGCTATATGCCGGTGTAGAGAGCGCCCGGGCCAGCGCCGCCCGCCTGCATCTGGCGGCACGTGCTGCAGGTGTGCCCGTTATCTTCACCCGCGTCGAATACAGCCCCGACGGACATGAAGGCGGCGTCTTTTACAAGAAGATCGCGGCCCTGAAGGCCTTTCACACCGGCAGTCCGCTCGGTGACTTCACCCCCGAACTGTCGCCATTGCCCGGCGACGAGGTCATCACCAAACATTTCCCCAGCGCCTTTTTCGGCACCGCGCTCGCCGAAAAACTGCATGCCGATGGTATCGACACCATCCTCATCAC
>CAJAHV010000031.1 GCA_903939555.1 uncultured Alphaproteobacteria bacterium
CCAATGTTATATCATTAAGAATATCCAATCCGGCCCAGGCCTTATACTCTTGGGCGGGTCATGCTTTGCTGGCAGTTACGCAACCACTGTTGCCAAACCAGCCCGCAGCACCCTCCGGGCCATTTTAACATTGCCGTAAATCGTTAAATCGCTATGGCCTCTCAATCTGTTGCGGACTAAGACGTTATGGATAAAGTGAAAACTACCCTTCACTAGCGTCGCATATCACCGTTGCCACAAGCGACGGACCACGTCGTGATACCAATGAGACCAGGATTACCCGCCAGGTGAGCAGCATTGTGCAAATATCAGGGACAAATCTGGGACGATTCATAAACGACGTCGATATTCGTCACAGTGGTAATATCTTTAACATCCTTCGCCTCGTTTTTGCTTCCGCGGTGATCTATTCGCATGCGTTCGTGCTGAACAATCTGGTGGATCCGAGCCGAGCGATATTGCCATTTACCGTCAGCCGCTTTGCTGTCCTGCTGTTCTTTACGCTAAGCGGCTTCCTGGTCACCAACAGCCTGAAGATGCGGGGAATTCGGCAATTCGCCAAGGCCCGCGCGTTGCGCATGCTGCCCGGCCTGTGGGTCATGCTGCTGATCTCCGCAGCCGTGACGACGGCTGTTTTCGGCACGCTGCCGCTGTCGGCGCTGCCTGACAATGCCAGCCTTTGGCAGTATCTTGCGACAAACGGGCTGCTCATCGGCCGGCATTACGGCATCGACGGGGTTTTTGCGGACAACCCGCTGCCGTTTGTCATCAACGGCGCCTTGTGGACAATACCGCGCGAGGTGCAATGCTATGTGGCGCTTGCGATTGCCGCGGCCTTCGGCCTGTTACCCAAGCGACAGCGCCTGCTGATGCTTTTCACTGCGGGAATCGCAATTCACCTGCTGCTACCGCCAGATCTGGTGCCGGCATTGTCGGCGCTGCGGCCCCTGCTGATATCGTTTTTTGCCGGCGTCCTGTTGTTCCTCTATCGCGAGCGTGTCTTTCTGTCCTGGCCGCTCGCCGGACTGGCCATCGCGCTGACCGCTATTACCGACGCCGGCCCGTTACGTGAAACTGCCGCGCAATTGACCGCAGCTTATGTCACGCTTGTGCTCGCTATCCTTGTGCCGACGGCGTGGAAGCGCTTCAGCAAGGCGCTGCCCGACTACAGCTTCGGGATCTATATCTATGGGTTCCCGGTGCAACAGGCGATGATCGCGACCGGCATCGGAACGAATGCCGCCTCCAACATGGCGGCGACAATCCTCTGCGCGCTGCCGCTCGCGGCGCTGTCATGGCACCTCGTCGAAAAGCCGGCACTGGCGTTGAAGGACCGGAGCCAGCGGGGGTCCGACCCGGCTACCGCCGCCAAGGCCGGTTCACGCCGCTGACATCGCCAGGACCCTGGCCCATTCGGTATCGCTGATCGGCACCACCGACAGGCGAAATTGGCGGAACATCGCCATCCCGGCTAGCGCCGGTTCGGCTTTCATCGCAGCCAGCGTGACGGGGGTGGCCAGCGGCCGCAGCGGCGCTACCGTCACTGCCGGAAATCGTCCCTTGGGGTCGCTCGGGTCGATGAAATGTTCATCCACCACACGCGCGATGCCGATGACGGCAAGCCCTTCGTTGGAATGATAGAAGAACAGCTCGTCGTCACGCTTCATGGCACGCAGATATTGCGCCGCCTGGTTATTGCGTACGCCGTCCCATATCGTCGAACCGTCGCGGACCAGCATATCCCAGCTGTATTTGAATGGTTCCGATTTCACCAACCAGTGCATAGGACCTCCCGCGGCACACCCGGTCTTTCGGGTCCCCAGCATTGCGACAAGGCAAGGCTGGTCGCCGAAGCGCGGAGCCGGATATCGCCAGACGGTCCTCCCCAAGCGAGCGAATCCGCCGGCACAATGATCATGGCAGGACCCGGAACGGGATCGGCTCTATTTCCCGTCCCGCCCCCACCGGTGAAACCTGTTGGTCAACGCTCAGTTGTTTGCCTGGCGCTTGAAGAAGGGCGGGATTTCGACATCGGGAGCCCCGGCGACCGGCGGTTCAGGTGCCAATGTCGTCGATGTCGGCTTGGGCTTCGGGCCGCGCGAAAGATTCATCATCTTTTCGAACAACGTCGGAGCGCGTTCATCCGGAACGGATGGCGCTGCCGCGACCAGCTGTTCGACGGGGGCCGTGGCCACTGCCGGCGTCGGGTCGCTTGGAAGGAAGCGGAAGCTGTCCGCCCCACCCGCAGTGTCGATCCGTTCAGCGACGGCGCCAAGGTCGACTTCGTCGTCAGTATCGATCGTCGCCTCGGGAACATCGTCGTCATGCGCGTCCGGCGCACCGTGTGCAGGCACCGTCGTGACAGGCTCGACGAATGTTTCGTCGGCGGCTGGCGTGGACGTTGCCGCTTCGGGCACCGGCGATGGCGCCACCGCGGCCGGTGTAGCAAAGATGCTCGGCTGCGCAGTGAAGCCGGCCGGCGCGGCAGCAGGCCGCGCACGCGGGACCACCGCGTTGGGGCGACTGGCGGCATCGATGCCGGTGGCGACCACCGAGACACGCATGATGCCTTCGAGATCCTTGTTGAAGGCCGAACCGACGATGATGTTGGCATCGGGATCGACCATGTCACGGATGTGCGTCGCGGCTTCATCCACTTCCATGAGGCGCAAATCATCGCCACCGGTGATGTTGATGATGACGCCCTTGGCACCGCGCATGCTGACTTCGTCGAGCAACGGGTTGGCAATGGCCTTTTCGGCAGCTTCGATGGCGCGGCGTTCACCGGTCGCTTCCCCGGTGCCCATCATCGCCTTGCCCATTTCGGACATGACGGTGCGGATATCGGCGAAATCAAGGTTGATCAAGCCGGGCATGATCATCAGGTCGGTGATGCCGCGCACGCCCTGGTGCAGCACCTGGTCAGCCATCGCGAACGCTTCCTTGAACGTGGTGTTGGCGTTGGCGATCAGAAAAAGATTCTGGTTGGGTATGATGATGAGGGTGTCGACGACCTTTTGCAGTTCAGCAATGCCTTCTTCGGCAGCGCGCATGCGCTTGCTGCCTTCAAAGGTAAACGGCTTGGTGACGACGCCGACGGTCAATATGCCCTTTTCCCGCGCAGCGCGGGCGACAACCGGCGCTGCCCCGGTGCCGGTGCCGCCGCCCATGCCGGCGGCGATGAAGCACATATGCGCGCCTTCGAGCCTGGTCTCGATCTGGTCAAGGGTTTCCTCGGCAGCGGCGCGGCCGATCTCGGGCCGGGCGCCGGCACCCAGACCTTGCGTGATCTTCATGCCCAGTTGAATGCGGGTTTCCGCCTTGCTGGCAGTCAGCGATTGCGCATCTGTATTGGCGACGATGAACTCGACACCCTGAAGATCGGCGGCAATCATGTTGGCAACCGCGTTGCAACCGGCGCCACCGACACCGATCACGGTTATCCGCGGTTTCAATTCGGTCAATGCGGGCCGTTCAAATTCCAGCATCTCGTGTCTCCCATGCAAGCAGCATGACTATATCAACCAATCAGTCGTAGGAAGCGTCATCACATACTGCCCCTTAATTTTTCGATCATCATGGCAAGTTTTCCCCCTCCGCCGGGTGATTTTTGCACAGATGGCATGTGCCAGATGTCGGGTTGTTCGGCCGCAGCGAACAATACCAGTCCAGCGAGCGTCGCAAAGGCGGGGCCGGATTGCGCCAGCGGCAGCCCGGTAAGCCCGCGCGGTCGCCCAATGCGCACATTGCGATTCAGCGCACCTTGCGCAAAATCGGCGATAGCGCGCAGTTCGGCACCGCCGCCAGTCAGCACCAATTGCCGAGCCTGCGGGCCGGTAAAGCCAAGTTCATCGAGCTTGATCGCAATTTCGCCAAACAGCATATCGAGCCGATGGCGGATGACGCCGATAATCTGCGCCTTGGTGGCGCGTACCGGTTCAGACGTGCTGTCGTCATTCATCGGCGGGATTTCGACGACTTCGTGATTATCCTTGGGTACCGCAATCGCCGCACCGTCGAGCGCCTTGATACGCTCGGCATGGCTGCGCCGCGTGGCGAATTCGGCGGCAAGGTCATAGGTGATGTCGTCGCCGCCCATCGGGATCGCGGCGACGCCAACCAACATGCCGTAATTATGCACCGCGATGGTCGTTACCCCAGCGCCGATCTCGATCAACGCGACGCCCAATTCACGTTCCTCGCGCTCAAGCGCCGACAGGCTGGCGGCCAGCGGCGAAGCCACCAGCGACCGCAGACCGACGTGAGCATTCTTGATGGCCCGATCAAGGTTCTTCAAGGGCGGCGTGTCGGCGGTAACGACATGGATATCCATTCCGAGCCGATCAGCATGGAAACCCAGCGGACTCTCAACGCCCGGCTGGCCATCAAGCGCATAAAGCGCCGGCTGAGCATGGACGACTGTGCGACCCTGCGGATCGATGCGGGCCCGCCCGGCCTCGCGCAGCTTCATCATGTCGGCCGCAGTGATACTGGCGCCAGCGATATCGATTTCGGCAGTTGCGACATCGCTGCCCAGATTGCCCGCAGAAATCGAAGCATGGACGAATTCGATCTGCACCCCGGCGGCGCGTTCAGCCTGATCCATGGCACCGCGAATGGCGGCTTCGGTTCGTTCGAAATCGATAACCAGCCCGCGCTTCAACCCGGCGCACGGCTTTTGGCCGGTGCCGATGACGCGCGGTTCGCCATTGCCGCCGACAAGAGCGATCAACACGGCAACCTTGGAAGTACCGACGTCCAGAACGGCGATGGTGCGTTCTGCCGGCCCCTTGGGGACAACGGCACGGACGAGCGGGTTTTTGGGAGGAGCCATGATTGCCATCAGATCGTCGTCGGCTTGGACGCCTTGGCGGCCTTGGCGGCCGCCTCCAACGCTTGTTGCACGGCTGGGCCGGCCACGGTCATCTGCCCTGGCAGCCGCATGTCGAAACGCTGAAAACGCCCGCCAAGCAGCTTGCCGTCTGCGGAGAGACCGGCTTCGAGGCTGGCAAAGCGCTTGAACGCCGCGGTTGCCGCCGCCGGCGTATCGGGCAAGGCCAATGTTTCGCCCGATTTGAACTTCACATCCCAGCGCCGGCCGCCGACCAGCACAGCGGCATCGACCTTGTCCGACAGCGTCGGTGCCGCTGCCGTCAGGGCCAGCAACTCACGCACCCGCAAATTGGCACCAGGACCGACAACCACCGGAAGCGCGGCAAAGCGATCAAGGCCTGTGCTGGTCAGCGGTCGCCCGGTAACATCGATCAGCACAAAACGACGCTGATGCTGCCATAGCGCCACCGGCCGGCGCTCGACGATATTTATGGTCAAGGTGTCGGGCAGGCGACGGCCGACACTGGCATCGGCGACCCAAGGCAGCGACAGCAGCCGGTTGCGGATATGGGGCAGGTCGGCACGCAGCATGGCGTTGCTCGGCCCCGACAAGGCGGCGTCGTAGATCGGCAATTTGTCCATTTCGTGCACGCCGGCAATTTCGACATGGCGGACTTCGAACCCGGCCTGCGCCGTGCTGCGCACGAATTCGGCCCATTGCCGCTGCGGCACATCTGCCAGGCTGGCGAAAATCCCACCGGTCACAGCCACTAGTGTCGCGCAGGTGATAGCGACATTGCGGCGCAGCGCGCGCACACTCACGGGCAGCGCCACAGTTTCGGCGGCCGCTTTGCGTTGCAGCACCGGCGTGTGACGAGGCGGGCGGGCGCCGCGCTTCATGATGGTGGCAGTCATGTGGGTCCCGACGGTTGAGCTAGCGCCGAATCGATTAGGCGCTGCACTAGTTGTTCATAGCTGATGCCGCGAAAACGCGCCTGTTCCGGCACCAGGCTGAGCGGAGTCATACCGGGCTGGGTATTGGTTTCGAGGAGATAGAGCCCGGCCTCGCCCTGCGCCGGGTCCCAGCGAAAGTCGGACCGCGAGGCACCGCGACAGCCGAGCGCGCGGTGCGCCCGCAACGCGAGGTCGAGACAGGCAGCGGTGATGGCGGGCGGCAGGGCGGCGGGGCAGACATGTACGGTCAGGCCATCGGTATATTTGGCCTCATAATCGTAAAAACCCTGCACCGGCTGCAATTCGGTGACCGCCAGCGCTTCGTCATCGAGGACTGCGACGGTCAATTCCTTGCCGGCGATGAAGGGTTCGGCGAGCAACTCGGCGAATTCCTGCCACGGGCCGACCGCATCGCGGGCGATCGGATTGCCATAGTTGGAGGCATCGGTGACGATGGCGACCCCGACCGACGACCCTTCGTTTACCGGTTTGAGCACATAGGGGCGCGGCAACGGATCGCCGGCGAACAGGCTTTCCGAGGCGACCATGCGGCCTTCGGGCATGCGTATGCCCTGCGGCACCAGGATGCGCTTGGTCAGTTCCTTGTCGATGGCGATCGCCGAGGTCGTGACGCCGCTATGGGTGTATTTCAGCCCGAGAATGTCGAGCAGGCCCTGGACGCTGCCGTCCTCCCCCGGCGTGCCGTGCAGCGCGTTGAAGACGACATCGGGGGCAGCCGCTTTCAGCCGTTCGGCGACATTGCGGTCCATGTCGATCTCGGTCACGTCATGGCCGAGTGCGCGGCACGCCGCGGCAATGCCGCGCCCCGAGGTCAGCGAGACGTCGCGTTCGGCGGACCAGCCGCCCATCAGCACGGCGACCTTCATGGCTTGCCTACCCGTTGAATTTCCCATTCGAGATCGATGCCGGCGTGCGCTCTGACCCGGGCCCGCACATCTTCCCCCAACGCTTCGATGTCGGCGCTGGTCGCATCACCGGTATTGATGAGGAAGTTGGTATGCTTTTCGGATACCTGCGCCCCACCATGACACAGGCCCCGGCACCCGGCGGCATCGACCAGCGCCCAGGCTTTTTCTCCCGGCGGGTTCTTGAAAGTGGAGCCACCGGTACGGCTGCGCAGCGGCTGGCTGGCTTCGCGCGCGGCGGCGATGCGGTCCATTTCGGCCTGGATGGCGATCGGATCACCGGCAACGCCCGCGAGTGTCGCCGCAATCACTACCGCGCCATCGGGCAGGCTGGAGTGCCGATAGCTGTAGCCGAGATCGACTGGGGCCAGCGTTTCTACCGAACCATCACGGGTGATAACAGTTGCCGAAACCAGCACATCGGCCACTTCGCGCCCATAGGCGCCGCCGTTCATGCGGACAAAGCCACCCACGGTGCCCGGAATGCCGCGCAGGAATTCCAGCCCTGCGATGCCGGCATCGCGCGCTGCCGACGAAACCTGGATACCCGACGCACCACCGCCGACGACAAGGCTGTGGTCAGCACCTTTCGCAACCGTCGCAAACGCCTTGCCGAGCCGCACGACGACGCCCGGCACGCCGCCATCGCGGATGATGAGATTGCTGCCAAGCCCGAGCGCAAGCACCGGCACGACCGGGTCGAGCGCCGTCAGGAAGCCCGCCAGATCGTCGGCATCGGCGGGTTCGAAAAGCCAGTCCGCCACGCCGCCCGCCTTGAACCAGACCAGCGGTGCCAGCGGCGCATGCGCCGTCAACCGGCCGCGCACCGCAGGCTTGGTCATGGCGGCAGCGGCGGTCATCTGGCACGAGCCTTGTCGATGGCGGCGGCCAAGCCTGCCGCCCACCGCGTGATGTCGCCGGCTCCAAGGCAGACGACCATGTCACCGGCGCGGACGTCGATAGCCAACTGGTGTGCCAGATCATCGGCGCCGGTCACCGTGACCGCCGACCGGTGTCCGGCAGCGAGCAAACCAGCCGCGAGCGCAGCTGCATCGATGCCGTCGATCGGGGCTTCGCCAGCGGCATAGACAGGGGCGACATAGACGCCATCGGCATCGTTGAACGCCGCCTGGAAATCGGCCATCAGGTCGCGCAGCCGGGTGAAGCGGTGCGGCTGGACAACCGCGAGCACCCTGCCCTGCGCGCCCTCGCGGGCGGCGGCGAGCACAGCGCGGATTTCGACCGGATGATGGCCGTAATCGTCGATGATCGTCACCCCGCCGGTTTCGCCGACGTTGGTGAAGCGCCGCTTGACCCCGCCGAAACGCGCAAAGCCGGTGCGGATCGCGTCGTCAGAAATGCCGAGTTCGATCGCCACGGCGACTGCCGACAGAGCGTTCTGGACATTGTGGCGCCCCGGCATCGGCAGAATCAGATCGGGGATGGTGCGTTCGCCATCGCGGGTGCGGACGACGACCGAGAACCGATTGCCGCCCGGCACCGGCGTCACATTATCGCCGCGGATATCGGCTGTCGCCGAAAAGCCATAGGTGACGATGCGGCGATCACCGACGCGCGGGATCAGCGCCTGCACTTCGGGATGGTCGATGCACAGGATGCCGGCGCCGTAAAATGGCACGGCGTTGACGAACTGGCGAAAACCCTCGCGCACCTTGTCGAAATCGCCCCAGTGATCGAGATGTTCGGGATCGATATTGGTAACGATACCGAAAGTGCCGCCAAGCCGCAGGAAGCTGCCGTCGCTTTCATCGGCCTCGACCACCATCCATTCGCCCTCGCCCAGCCGGGCGTTCGAGCCATAGGTGTTGATGATGCCGCCGTTGATGACCGTGGGGTCGATCCCCCCGGCATCGAGCAACGCCGCGACCATCGAGGTCGTCGTTGTCTTGCCGTGCGTGCCGGCGACAGCGACGCAGGATTTCAGCCGCATCAGTTCGGCAAGCATTTCAGCTCGGCGGACGATGGGTATGCGCTTGGCGCGCGCCGCAACCACTTCGGGGTTATCGGGTTTGATCGCGGTCGACGTGACAAGCACGGCGGCGTTCGTGACGTTATCGGCGCTCTGGCCGATGAAGACGGTGATACCCTTGTCCCTCAGGCCCTGCACGACATAGCCTTCGGCACTGTCGGAGCCTTGCACGTCGAAGCCGAGATTGGCCATCACTTCGGCGATGCCCGACATGCCGATGCCGCCAATCCCAACAAAGTGGATGACACCGATATCGTTGCGAAAGCCGGGGCGCAGAGCAGGCAGGTTCATGATGGTGATCCGATCGAAACGGCAAGATCGGCAAGCCGGGCAGCAGCATCGGGGTAGCCCGCGCTGCGTGCACCGGCGGCCGCTGTTGCTAACGCCTTCGGGTCCGTCAGCCAACCGGTCAAGGCCACAGCCACCTGTTCTGCGGTAAAGCGGGGCTGGGGCACCACAATCGCCCCGCCGGCAGCCGCCAACCCCTGCGCATTGTCTGTCTGATGATCATCGGTAGCAATCGGCAGCGGCACCAAAATGGCAGGACGCCCGGCTACGGCGAGTTCGGCAACAGTCGAGGCCCCCGCACGAGCGATCACGACATGGGCAACGGCAATCTGTGCCGGCAGGTCGGCGAAATAAGCCCGGACCTCTGCAGCGACACCGGCAGCGCGATAGGTTTCGGCGACCATGGCCGCGTCTTCGTCGCGCCCCTGATGGACGACCGACAACCGTGCGCGCAGCCCTTCGGGCAACAACGCCACAGCGGCAGGCACGATGGTGTTAAGGATAGCCGCGCCTTGGCTGCCACCGGTAACCAGCAAGCGCAATTGCGGCGCCTCACTGTCGAACGGCAACGCGCGGGCAGCGATGATCTCGGCGCGCACCGGGTTTCCAGTCAGCGTCGTTTTCGCCGCCCATTCAGGTTGCATGCGGCGCACCTGTTTATAGCTGGTGGCAATCGCGTCGACGCGGGGGCTGAGGAAGCGATTGACCCTGCCGAGTACGGCATTTTGTTCATGGATGAGGCTGGGCAGCTTGAGCGACAGGGCAGCGAGCAGCGCCGGCAGCGCCGGATAGCCGCCGAAACCGATGACGGCCGCAGGCTTGAGTTCACGAAATAACGCCCGCGCCGCGCGGCGCCCGCGCCAGATGCTCAAGCCCACCACCGGCAGGCTGCGCCAGCCCGACCGGCCGGGCGAGCCGCTGTCGACCACAGTGCGCGGCACGCCGTCGAAAAGGCCAGGGAAGCGCAGGCCACGGCTGTCAGTAACCAGATGCACGGCATGGCCGCGCGATTTCAGCTCGAGCGCCAGTACATGCGCCGGGACCATGTGGCCGCCGGTGCCGCCCGCAACGAGGATGAAGGGCCCGGACGCGTCGGCGTCAAACTGAAGATTACCCGTCACGCCGCCCGCCAGCGT
Source organism: uncultured Alphaproteobacteria bacterium (assembly GCA_903939555.1). Taxonomy (GTDB): domain Bacteria; phylum Pseudomonadota; class Alphaproteobacteria; order Sphingomonadales; family Sphingomonadaceae; genus Sandarakinorhabdus. The sequence continues at coordinate 10,128 of CAJAHV010000031.1, forward strand.
TCGACATAGGGCGACGCTTTGAGGAACGGATTGCGCCGCGTCAGCCCGAGCAGCAGCCCCATGCCGAGGCAGAGCGCGATGAACGAGGACCCGCCGTGGCTGATGAACGGCAGCGTCATGCCCTTGGACGGCAACAGCTTGAGATTGACCGCCATGTTGATCGTCGCCTGCAGTCCGAACTGCGTCGCAAGTCCGGTGGCAGCGAGCATGACGAAAGGATCATCTTCATCGAGCAGCATCAGGAACACCCGGACAACGAGCGCTATATAAAGCCCGGCGATGACGAGGCAGGCAATCATGCCGAACTCCTCACCGATCACCGAAAAAATGTAATCGGTATGAGGTTCGGGCAGGCGGAACTTCATCTGGCCTTCGCCGGGGCCGACACCGAACAGCCCGCCAGCGCGAAAGCAATCGAGCGCTTTGTCGATCTGATAAGTGTCGCCCCCACCGGTCAGGAATTTATCGATACGCTGGGTAACATGGTCGACCGTCAGGTAAGCGATGCCCAGCCCGACCGTCGCCGCTGCGACCAACGCACCGAGCAGCCAGAACGACATGCCGGCGAGCAGCGACTGCACTAGCCAGACCGCCATGATTAGCGCCGTCTGGCCGAAATCGGGCTGCTTGATAAGCAGCGCCGCGACCATCAGCAGCATGGCAAAGCTGATCTGCATCGTCGGCAGGCTGCGATCATCGAAGCGCAGCGCCAACAGCCAGGCAGTAGTGACGACGAACACCGGCTTGAAGAATTCCGACGGCTGGAACTGGAAGCCCGGCAATTGGATCCATCGCGCCGCGCCGTTGGTGCCGGTACCGATGAACATCACCGCCACCAGGCAGCCGAAGAACACAAGGGTCAGCAGCAACGACAATCGCTTGGCCCAAGTGACCGGCAGCATCGAGATGCCGAACATCACCGGCAAGCCGGCGATGACCCAGCCAATCTGGCGCTTGAGGAAATAGAGATCGCCATATTTGAAATTGGCCCCCGACAGGCGGTGCGCCGCCGCCGGAGACGCGGCCGCGACCGCGATGACACCGCACCCAATCAGTGCAATCACAAAGGTGAGCAGCAATTTGTCGATGGTGGCGAACCAGACCCCGAGCCGCGAGCGATCGCCACGCGAAAAAGCCGCCGCCGTCAATGCTGAACGCGGCGTCAGCCAGGGCTGCACCACGCTTTCGCTGGAGGGATCGCTCATGCCAACGCCTCCACCAGCGCGGCAAACGCATCCCCGCGCGCTTCGAAGTCGCGGAACTGATCGAAACTGGCGCACGCCGGTGACAGCAACACGGTGTCCCCTGGGCGCGCCGCCGCCGCCGCTTGCGCGACAGCGCGTTCGAGCGTGCCCGACAGACACACCGGCAAATGCGGCGCCAGCAGCGGCGCGAACAGCGGCGCCGCCTCGCCGATCAGATAGGCGGCAACGACATCGCCGAGGAAGGGCAGCACCGGGGCCAGGTCGACAGCACCCGCGGCGTCGAGCTTGGGCCGCCCCCCAGCGATCCAATGAGTACGCGGAAAAGCACCGAGCGCGGGCGCCGAGCTGTCGGCATTGGTCGCCTTGGAATCATTGACCCACAGCACCCCCGATTTGACGGCGATGCGCTGCATCCGGTGCGGCAGGCCGGGATAGCTCCGCAGGCCCGCAGCGATTTCGGCCTGCGTCAGGCCCAGCGCCACGCAGGCGGCGATGGCAGCGCGGGCGTTCTGGAGATTGTGCGGCCCCTGCAACGCCGGCCAATCGGCCTGGTTGCCGGCATCGACGTCCTCGATGAACTGGATCGAAGGTTCTTCGGCCTCATCGAGGACATCATGTTCGGCTTCGGCATCCCACCCGACGATGGCGGTACGGAACGGCGACTGCATGGTGAACAACCGCGCCTTGGCAGCGGCATAAGCGGCCAGGCTGCCGTGGCGTTCGAGATGATCGGGCGTGATGTTGAGCAGGATAGTGACATCGCAATCGAGGCTGAAGGTGATATCGAGCTGGTAACTGCTGAGTTCGAGCACATAGATGCCGCCGGCGGGCAGCGGTTCCTGCGACAGGATCGGCAGGCCGATGTTGCCGCCCATCCGCGTCGGCGCCCCTGCCGCCGCAAGCATGTGGTGGATGAGTGCCGTCGTCGTCGATTTGCCGTTGGTGCCGGTGATGCCGACAACACGGTGTGCCGGCAATGCGGGTCGCGCCTGCGCAAACAATTCGATATCGCAGATAACCGGGACACCCGCCGCCTGCGCCTTGACGAACAGCGGCGCCGAATGCGGCACACCGGGCGAGACGATGAGCGCTTCGAGCCCCGACAGATCGATATCATGCAGGTTGGTCAGCGGGCCGGCAAAAGCAGTGCGCGCCGCCTCCCCATCGTCCCAGTTCAGGCAGGTAGCACCCGAAGCCGTGAGTGCGGCGACAGTTGCCGTGCCGCTGCGGGCAAGGCCGTAGACGCCATAGGTTTTGCCGGCAAAGGCGGGCGACGTGATCACCGCAGCTTCAACGTGGCAAGGCCGGCAAGCGCCAACACGATCGAGATAATCCAGAAACGAATGACAACGGTCGATTCTGCCCAACCCAATTGTTCGAAATGATGGTGGATCGGTGCCATGCGGAACACCCGCTTGCCGGTGGTCTTGAAGCTGACGACCTGAACGATGACACTGACGGTTTCGAGAACAAACAGACCGCCGATGACGAGCAGAACCAGTTCATGATTGGTGATGACCGCAATGCTGCCGAGCGCGCCGCCAAGTGCGAGGCTGCCGGTATCACCCATGAACACCGCCGCCGGCGGGGCATTGTACCACAGGAATCCCAGACACGCGCCGATCAATGCCGCAGCAAACACCGCCAGTTCCCCCGATCCGGGAACATGATGGACACCCAGATAATCCGAAAAACGGATATTGCCGACCAGATAGGCGATGATCGCAAAGGCGGCAGCGGCGATAACGACCGGCATCGTTGCCAGCCCGTCGAGCCCGTCGGTAAGGTTCACGGCATTACCGAAACCCGTCACGATGAAGGCGGCAAAGGCGATGTAGACAACGCCAAGCGGCAGCCCTGCGTCCTTGAGGAACGGCAGATACAGAGTCGTGCCGGTACGGCTGGCGATCCAGGTGCAGGCCAGCCCGGCGATGAAGAATTCGATAAGCAGACGTGTGCGCCCCGAAACACCCTTGGTGCTGCGCTTGGTGACCTTGTCGTAATCATCCATGAAACCGATGGTGCCGAAACCCAGCGTAACAAACAGGCTCGCCCAGACAAAGCCGTTGCCGGTGTCCATCCAAAGCAGCGTCGAAACGGTCAGTGCGATCAGGATCATCAGCCCGCCCATCGTCGGCGTGCCCTTCTTGGTCAGCAGGTGCGATGCCGGGCCATCCTCGCGGATCGGCTGGCCCTTGCCCTGCTTGCTGCGCAACAGACTGATGAAGCGCGGGCCGATGAACAGCGCGATGGAAAGCGCCGTCACCAAAGCCCCCACCGAACGGAAGGTAATGTAGCGGAACAGGTTGAGGAACCCCTCGAACCCCGCCCAATCGGCGATCGCGTTGATCAACCCAAATCCTCCTGTCCGCGCAGATGTGCGACCACATCCCCCAGTCTCACGCTGTTCGAAGCCTTGACCAGTAAGACATCATCACCGGTCAGCAACCGGCCAATCTCGGCCTGCGCAGCGCCAGCATCGGCTACGTGCAGCACATGTAGCCGCCGCGCCAGTGCTGCTGCCAGCGGTTTCATCTCGTTACCCACAAGAATTATGCTCGAAACACCCGCAGCCACTATATGTGGTGCCAATTCGGCGTGAAAACGCTCCGACAGCCCGCCCAGTTCGCGCATCGCGCCAAGCATGGCAAGCCGCCGCCCCTGCCCCGCTGGCACGATCTCGCCGAGGACCGCCAACGACGCCGCCATTGAGGCAGGGTTGGCGTTGTAGCTTTCATCGATGATGACCGCCGGGCCAGTCGGTGTCGCCACGCGCAGCCGCTGCCCGCGCCCAGGCAAATCGGTCAATTCGGCCAGCGCCAGTCCGGCGAGCGCCAGATCCCCCCCCGCCGCATCGACAGCCGCCAGTACGGCCAGGGCGTTACCTACCCAGTGGCGCCCAGCCATGCCGACCTTGAAGGTCAGCCGCTGGTTGCCCACGCGGGCCGTCACGCACGAACAATCAGGATGCAGCGCCACCTGTTCGGCAACGACATCGGCGCCGTCACCGGTGCCAAAGGTGACGATTTTTGCTGCATGCGGCCGGGCATGGCCAAGCAAACGGTCGCGGTGCGGATTATCGAACGGAATGATCGCAGTGCCGCCAGGCTGCAATCCGGCAAAAATTTCGCCCTTGGCATCGGCAATGCCGGCTTCATCGGCAAAATTCTCGATATGCGCCGAGGCAACCCACGTAATAACGGCAATCGCCGGGCGCACCTGTTGCGTCAACGCGGCGATCTCGCCGGCATGGTTCATGCCCATTTCAAAGATGCCGAAGCGACTGTCGGCGGGCATCCGCGCCAGACTCAGCGGCACGCCGGTATGGTTGTTATAGCTTTTCACCGACGCATGGACTGCGCCCGGAGCAAAGCGTTCGAGCGACGCGCGAATCGCCTCCTTGACACCGGTCTTGCCGACCGAGCCCGTCACCCCGATGCGCAGGGCCGAGCTCCGTTCGCGCGCCGCCGCCGCCAGCGCAACCAGCGCTGCATTGGGATCGGGAACCAGCACATGCGGTGCATCGACCGCCCGGCTGACGATCAGGCCGGCGGCTCCATTGGCAATCGCCTGCGGCACGAAACGGTGGCCGTCCATGGCTTCGCCCTGCATGGCGATGAACAGGTCCCCCGCGCCGACTTCGCGACTGTCGAATGTGACGCCGGTGGCAACAAAATCACCAGAGAGCACACCACCCGTGGCGGCAGCGATGGCGGTACCGGTCCAGAGCGCGGTCATGCGGCGCACTCGCGCGCGACCTGGACATCGTCGAACGGCAGCACCTGCGCGCCAACGATCTGGCCCTGTTCATGCCCTTTGCCGGCGATAAGCACGACGTCATCGGCGCCGCTGGCGGCAATAGCTGTGGCAATCGCGGCACGACGGTCGGCAACTTCGCTCGCACCGGGCGCTGCGACGAGGATGGCGGCGCGGATCATGGCCGGATCTTCGGAACGCGGGTTGTCGTCAGTAACGATCACCTGATCGGCAATGGCGACGGCCGCAGCCCCCATCAGTGGCCTCTTACCCTGGTCGCGATCACCACCGGCACCGAAAACGAGGATGAGCCGACCCCGCGTGTGCGGGCGCAACGCCGCCGCTGCCGCCTCGAGTGCATCGGGCGTGTGGGCATAATCGACATAGACCGGCGCCCCCGAGCGGGCGATGACGGCGCGTTCGAGCCGGCCGCGCACCGGCCGAACCCGCGCCAGTTGCGCCAGCGTCGCCGCCACCGCGCCGCCACAGGCGATGACCAGTCCGGCGGCGACCAACGCGTTGGCGGCTTGATAGGCGCCAATCAGCGGCAGGGCGATACTATGGTCCCGGCCATCGGCCGTCACCACCAGCGTCTGGCCGAGCGCCGTCGGAGTGCGCGATTTCAGCATCAGTGTTTCGCCAGCCGTGCCCACGCTGACAACCTTCAATCCGCGCGCCCGGGCCGCGGCGATGACCCGGCCCGACCAGGGTTCGTCATCGGCCCAGACCACCGCCGTGCCATCGCCATCGACAACATCGGTGAACAACCGCAGCTTGGCGGCAAAATAGGCCGACATCGTGCCGTGATAGTCGAGATGATCGCGCGAAAGGTTCGTGAAGGCCGCAGCGCGCACCGGCAGCCCTTCGGTACGGAATTGATCAAGACCATGGCTGCTCGCTTCGAAGCTGGCGTGGCTGATGCCTTCGCGTTGCAGCCCGGCCATGTTGGCGAGGAAGGTCACGACATCGGGCGTGGTCAGACCCGTTGTCACCTGATCATGCGCGGTGGTGACGCCCAACGTGCCGATGGAGGCGGCGACATGCCCGGCCAGATCCCACAACTGCCGGGTCAGTTCTGCGGTTGAAGTCTTGCCGTTGGTGCCGGTGACGGCGACGACCATCTGCGGGAACGGCGCATAGAAGCGCGCCGCAAGCCGGGCAAAGGCCGCCCGCGCGGGGTCCGCAGTGATGTGAAAGGCGCCGGCGACCGTCACGCCGGGGCGCGTGACGATGGCGATGGCGCCCGCTGCGATAGCGGCAGGGATGAAATCCTCACCATTTACTCGCGCGCCGGGAAAGGCGCCAAAGATCGTTCCGGGGGCGACCTTGCGATGATCGATGGCAAAGCCGGTGACCAGCGCCTCACCGCCGCCACTGACCAGGTCCCCCAGCCGCATTCTCTATTCCTCGACGGCTTCGGGGGCCTTGGCCGCCACTGCCGACAGATCGACATCACGCGTCGCTTCGGGTGCGATGCCCAGGATTGGCGCGATCTTGGTGATCAACCGACTGGTCGCCGGCGCGATCGTCATGCCAGCGGTCCTGAAGCCAAAACTGGTCTTGCTGCCCTTGGGATCGTCGATCATCATGACGACAACGTAGCGAGGCGCATCCATTGGAAACGCCGCGGCAAAGGTCGAGACATTGGCACCGCGCACATAGCGGCCATTGACGACCTTTTCAGCGGTACCGGTCTTGCCGCCGACGCGATAGCCAGGGGCGTCAGCCTTGCGCCCGGTGCCAGTGGTCACCACCAGCCGCAGCAATGCGCGCATGAGTTCCGAGGTCGATGGCTTGAACACTCGGCGGCCATAGATCGGCTGCCCTGGCGTCGCCTTGATGAGAGTTGGCTTGTGATAGACTCCGCCATTGACCAGCGCGGCATAGCCGGCAGCGAGGTGCAGCGGCGTCACCGCCATGCCGTGACCATAACCGATGGTCATGGTTGCCAGCTCGCCCCAATTGTTGAGCGGCGGATATTGCGGGCGTGAGCGTTCTCCGAGTTCGAAATCGACCTGCTTGAAAAAACCGAGTTTTTCCAACATGGCGCGCTGCCGGTCACGCCCGACGGCGGATGCAATGCGCGCCGTGCCGATGTTCGATGAATGGGTGAAGATCTCGGGCACCGTTTCCCAGCGGTTGAGCGCATGGTCGTCGTGGATCACCTTGCCGGCAATGACCAGCGGCCGGCTCGCGTCGTAAGTCTGGCTCATCGAGGTGATGACACCTGAATCGATCCCGCTGGCGATCGTGAAGGCCTTGAAGGTCGACCCCAGTTCGAAAGTCGCAAAGGTCGCCTGATTGTAGCGCGACGCATCGTCGGACTTGCCGGGAGCGTTGGGATTGAAATCGGGCTGCGATGTCATGGCCACGACTTCGCCGGTATCGACATCCAGCACGATCCCGGCGGCACCGGCAGCACGCTGGTCGAGATAGACGCTGCGCAATTCATGTTCGAGCGCCTGCTGAACGCGCACGTCGAGCGCCAGTTGCAACGGCACGCCACGCATGCCGTCATCGCGAAGCCTGTCGTTGAAGGCCTTTTCAAGCGCTACAGCGCCGATTCCCTTGTCATCAGTATAACCGATGACATGGCTGGCAAGATTGAAATTGGGATAAAGTCGCTCGGCCTCGCGGCGCAGGAAGATGGCGGGTTCGCCCAGATCATTGATGCGCTTGGCTTCGGACGGCAGCACCCGGCGGGCAATATAACGAAATTGGCTGCGGCTCGCCAATTCGGCATAGATTTCGCCCTCGGTCTTGTCGTTCAGGATTCCGGCGATGCTGCGCGCCAACAGCGCCGGGTTGCCGGCGAGTTTGCGGGGTTCGACCGATACGGCATAAGCTTCGAAGGTTCGGGCAAGTTCGATGCCATTGCGGTCGATGATGTCGGCGCGGGGCGGCGCGGCGCTGGCGATGGTGCGCGCCATGGCCGGGCGTGCTTCGAAAATCGCAAGGTCAGCGAGCCGCAGCGCCAGCAACACGGGGACGGCGAGGAACAGCAACAGTAACAATACCAGTCGCTGCCGTGCCAGCCCCTGCGCTTCCTGCCGCTGGCCGGCGAGTGGCGTGCCCGGCGCGCGGACAGCTGCGGCAGGGCGCGGCCGTGGCGACGCCAGCGACGGGGCGGGTTTGCCTGCAACAAGGATCATCGGTCCGGCCATGGTGAGGGGTTACTGCCCCCCTTGCGGTAGCAGGTCGATCGGTGCGCCTAGGGCGCGCGGCGATTCTTCCATGGTCGGTGCAACCTTGCGTGGCTCTGGCTTGCGGGGCTCTGCCTTGCGGGGCTCGGGGCGCGACACCTCGGATGCGAGGACGACCCGGCGGACTTCTTGCCGGGCAAGCTGCGGACGCTGCGGGCGCTGGGTTTCGGCCAACACCGGCACGGGACGCGATGGCACGAATTCAACTGTCGGGGCCGGCATGCGCTGCGGCACGACATAGCCGGCACGGATGAGGCGAGCGGCAGGTGCCGGCGCTTCCCGATAGGCAACCTCGACCAGCGGCGCGGTCACGGGCGTGGCGACATCAGGGGCGGTGACCGCATAGACCACGCCCGGGCTGGGTGCGGCGGGTGCGGCGGGTGCGGCAGCATAGCTGGCAAGTTCGAGCGGCGAGCGCAGGAACTGGCCGGCGGCTGGCGCCGACATCTGCAGCACATTGTCGTTCCAGCGCTGCAATTCGGGGAAGCGTGCGCGGGTACGCAGTTCGGCCTGCAGGTTTCGCATCTCACGCGCGTCGGCAACGAGCTGGTTGCGCAGCGCTTCGACTTCGGCGCGTTCTCCCGAAACCCGCAGGTTGATCGTATAGGAACCGACGGCGGCCACCATCGTGGTGACCAGCATCATCACCGTTCCGGCATAATTTCTCATGCTGACCTCACAAACAAGGCGGACGCCGGCGAGACCCGTGCCGACCAGGCGGGGGCGGTAGTGCGCACGGCGGCGCGCAATGTCGCCGACCGGGCGCGCGGATTGCCGGCGACTTCGGCATCGGATGGCCGCACCGCCCGCGCCGGACGCTCGAAACTTGGGGCGCGCGCCGTCGGCGCCAATGGCAAGTGGCGTGATCCCGACGGCCCGCTGCCCGACCTGTCGCGCAGGAAGGCCTTGACGCGGCGATCTTCGGCGGAATGAAAGCTGACCACGGCGAGCCGGCCACCGGGCCGCAGCAGGCGCTCGGCTGCCGCCAGCCCGGCATCGAGCTGCCCGAGCTCATCGTTCACATGGATACGAAGCGCCTGGAAGCTGCGCGTCGCCGCATCCTTGCCGCCCGGCTGATGACCGAGCACCGAACGCACCAACCGCGCCAGTTCCGATGTGCGCGTCAGCGGGCGGTCGTGCACGATAGCGCGGGCGATCCGGCGTGCCCCTGGTTCATCGCCCAGCTTGAACAGCACATCGGCGATCTCCGCCTCGCTGGCGGTATTGATGAAATCGGCCGCAGTCATGCCGGCCTGACCCATGCGCATGTCGAGCGGGCCATCGGCCTGAAAAGAAAAACCGCGTTCCGGCTGGTCGATCTGCATCGACGAGACACCGATATCAAAAGCCATGGCGTCAACGCCGTCGATGCCATGGTCGGCCAGCCCGGCCTCCATTTCGGCAAAGGGGCGGTTGATCAGGATGACATCATCGGCGCTGGCCAGATCGGCGTTGAGCGCGATCGCAATGGCATCACGATCGAAGCCTATCGCCCGACCCAACCCGGCAGCGCGTGCGGCGCGCAGATAGCCGCCGGCTCCCAGCGTGGCATCGACATAGATGTCGTCCGGGCGGATCGCCAACGCCGCCAGTGTTTCGGCCAGCAGAACGGGAATATGGGGGGCCATGGTCACCGCGCCGGTTCCTGGAGCGGCAACCCTTTGGCCTGCATCTCCCGCAGCAGGGTGCGGCGCATGCGCGGCTCCAGGTCCGGCAGCTCTAGGAAGCGATAGGGGTTCCACATCTGGAACCACTTTCCCCCGGCAATGAACCAGACGTGGCTGGTCAGATCACCCAGATCACGAAGGCCTGCGGTAACGACGATGCGGCCGGGTTCATCGATCTTGTAGCTCAATGCGCCGCCGAACAGGCCGATGGCTCGCATCGCCCCGTCAACGCTTTCTTCGTCGACATCCTGGGCATCAAGCCGAGCCTGCAGGTCACGGTGGCGCGTATCGTCATAGGCGATAAGGCAATCGAAGCCCTTCGCCGGACCAACATAAAGGTCCGACGTGCCCGAGCGGGCCTTGATCACGTCACGGAACTCCGAAGGAATCGAAAGACGATTCTTCGTGTCGATCGCGTTCAGCGAATAGCCAGTGAAGGAAATGTCCGTCAACCACGCGCCCCTGCAACGAGGATGGGCGGCCTTGTCTCAAGCGTTACCGGCTACTCCCGGACCTACGCATCAACCCGACCACGCAATGGCGTTCCCGCCCCCATTGTGGACAAGCTATATCATGGGATAACGTGGGTCTCAATGGTCTATCGTGGGAAAAGACCCCGATTCATGGGGACAACCATGGAAGAATGCGCCTTGAAAGCGAAATTGACCGTATCCTAAAGGGCAATTCAAGGTTGTGGATAAGTCTGTGGCCAACAGCCGGAAACCACCGCAACAATCGGTGGACAAGGCGAGGCTCGGGGGGGATTATCGACGTTGTCACAAAACTGCCTTGCAACCCAAAGGGTTGCGGCAATGTGGCAGGTATCAACCGCGCGTCGGACGCGCCAAGGGCGTAGCGGGTGCCGGCGCCAAGTTAGCCGGCGGGGCCGGATCGCGGCCAGGTGTCGAAAGGCCGGAACCGGGCGCCACACCCAGCACGGCGAGCGGCTCCCCGGTCGCTTCCGGAGCGCGCCCGGCAGGGCCGGGACGCAACCCGGCGGCGGCAACAAGCACAAGCAGAAAAATCGCGGCGAGCCCAGTCAGACCAACCCGGATACGCTGGTCGCTGCCGACCCGGCCAACGCTCGCATCCCGACCACCCGCAGAGGTGCCCAGATTTTCTTGCGTCTCACTGAAGCTGCGTTTCAGCAGTGACATCGACCCTCGCTGTTCCTCGTTTCCACCGGGTTCGTTGCCCGGTTGCTGCCCACCCGATGACGGCGAAGGCCGGCACAACTCAGGACAAAACGTGTCGCGTTAGGACGAATACATACGGCCTCGGCCGAAGAATGTCGAGCACTGTGGTCAATTTGCCACAGTCAGGCCTTTTTTTGCCAGCCATTCGGGATTGTAAAGGGTCGACAGATAACGCAGGCCTGAATCGCACAGGATGGTGACGATCATGTGTCCCGGCCCCATCTGCCGCGCCAGTCGCACCGCGCCGGCGACATTGATGCCCGACGACAAACCAAGGCACAGTCCTTCCTCGACGTTCAATCGTCGCACCCAATGAAACCCTTCGGCATCGGGAACGCGGAATTGAGCATCAACCGCCAGGCCATCGAGATTGGCTGTGATGCGGCTCTGGCCGATGCCTTCCGACACGCTCGAGCCCTCGGCCCGCAATTCGCCATGGGCAAAATAATTGTACAGAGCAGCGCCCTCCGGATCCGTCAGCGCGATCGTCACATCGGGCTTTTCAGCGCGCAATCCCAAGGCAACACCCGCGAGCGTGCCCCCGGTGCCGACCGCACAAGTGAAGCCATTGATCCGGCCGCCGGTCTGTTCCCAGATTTCGGGCGCCGTCGTCTTGATATGCGCCATGCGGTTTGCGACATTGTCAAACTGGTTGGCCCAGACCGCGCCCGGCGTTTCCTCGGCGATGCGGCGCGAGGTGTGAACATAATGCGCCGGGTTCGAATAGGCAGCCGCCGGCACCAGCACCAGTTCAGCCCCGAGCGCGCGCAGCGTGTCCTGTTTCTCCCGGCTTTGCGTTTCAGGCATCACGATAATGGTCTTGTAACCGCGGGCAGCACCGACCACGGCAAGCCCGATACCGGTGTTGCCGGCAGTGCCTTCGACAATGAGGCCGCCAGGCAGCAACTGGCCACGGCGTTCGGCATCCTCGACAATTTCGAGTGCGGCTCGATCCTTCACGCTGCCGCCCGGGTTCAAAAACTCCGCCTTGCCCAGGATGATGCAGCCGGTGTCGGCACTCGGGCCCTTCAGCCGCAGCAGCGGCGTCTTGCCGATCAGCGCGATAATGTCAGGAGCAAAAGCGGCGGGCATCGTAGGCGCATACCCCGCACCACGACCAGCGGCAAGGAAGCTCTGGTTTCCTGACGCCAAGCCGGGCTAAAGTCGCGCTATTATGGCAATCCGTGCGCAAAAGACCAAGACTGCCGGACTGGTCCTCCTCGCAGCGCCAGCGCTGCTGTTGGCCGGCTGCGGCGCCTCGCAGGAAGGCACGCAACTGGTGGTGACGGTCGTCGGCGAGCCGGGCCGCGGCCTGGCCCGGCGGCTGGAGGCGGAGGCGACCCAGCCCGGGCTGGTGGCGCGCGACGGCTCTGGCCAGGTTGTCGCCGGGCTCGCGTCCAGTTGGCGGTTCCTCGACAATGGCAGCAGCCTGATCCTGCGGCTGCGCCCGGTCAAATGGAGCGATGGCCAGCCGCTCGCGGCAAGCGATGTGGTCGCTGCATTGCGCCGCGCTGCGGCCCGGCGGGAACTGGCACTGGGCTTTGCCGGCATTGCCGGCGCGCCCCTGCCCGGACAAGCCAACCCCGGCCGGCTGAGCATTGCGGCGCCGATCTCGCGCGTCGTTGAACTGCGGCTGAGCGGCGCCTCTCCGCAAACACTCGGCTGGCTGGCCGATCCCGGCCTCGGCATCACGCGTCCCGGCCGCAAGGCGCCAACGCTGGCGGCCTATGTTGCAAGCGGGCCTGCCAACGCCCGGCTGCTGAACCGACGCAGCGACATCGCCAGCCCGGAAGCCCGGCCCGCCGTCATCCGCATCGCCACCGCCGACAGCCGCAGCGCCATTGCCGGCTTCGCTCGCGGCGAGAGCGATATCGTTTTCGGGGAAGGCCTTGCCGGACTTGGCGAAGCGCGCACGGTGGTACGCGCCGACGCGCTGCGCCTCGATCCGGCCTGGGGGCACTATGGCTATATCGCCAACAGCCGGACAGGCACGCTGGCCAACCCCGACGTACGCCGCGCACTTGCCATGGCGATAGACCGGCCCGGATTGACAGTACGCTTCGGCATTGCGGCCATCGTCCCGGCCAATGGTCTCTTGCCCCGAGCTGCGCCGGTTATCGTCGCAGCCAGCGGCGAAACGCTCCACGCCGGCATGACCGACTGGTTATCGCCCGATCTGGAAGCCCGCCGCGACGAAGCGCGCCGTCTACTGGCCGCAGCCGGCTATTCGGTCGCGCGGCCGCTGCGGCTGGTCGTGCTGTTGCCGCCCGGGCGGGACCATCGCAGCGTTGCCGACATCGTGGGCAATGACTGGCGCGCAATCGGGGTCGTGCTGGCCACCAGCGAACTGCCGGCCAGCGCCATCGAAGGCCGCATTGCGCGAGGCAATTTCGACCTTGCGCTAACCGAGGCAGCCCTTTCCGAACCCGACCCCGCAGCGGCGCTCGCGCGCTGGCATTGCGGGGCCGGCCCGCACTGCAATCCCGTCGCCGACGCGCTGCTCGATGCCGCACACACGGCACCGGGGCCGGCCCGCGAGACGCTGCTGGCGCAGGCCGAAACAGAATTGCTGCGCGGGCCGCCTTTGATCCCGCTGTTCAGCGCCATCCGTTGGGCGCTGGTGGCGCGGGATGTCGACGGCTGGGTGCCCAATCGCGCTGCCAGCCATCCACTTGCCAGGTTGGCGGTGGCGCGCCGGTAACGCCGGCCGCTGCGCTACTGGGGGTGAGCAATCGCCATTCGCGGCCTTTGATCGTCAGGTCAGACCGGGAAGAATTTGCGTGTGGCCAAAAAGCCGATTGTGGCGGCCGAGCCGGTAAGAAAAGTGCCCCACATCAGGTCGAGAATGGTGACCTTCAGGCTCCAAATCCTCAGCGTTGCATAATTGGTCATGTCATAGGTCATGTAGCAAAAGAAGCCGAACAGCGCGCCCTGCACCAGCGCCGTCTGCCATTTGCCCGATGCCAGGGCCGGCTGCACCGCAAAAATCAGGATCCCGGCAATGTAGAGCAGATAAAAGACGATCGCCGGTCCAAGCCGGAAGTTTTCGGCCATCAATTCGCCAATCTCGGGCTTGTACAGCCGGGTCGACATGGTGATCAGCCAGATACTGTCGACAGCGGCGAAACCCAAGCCGGTGGCGATGAAGGCGGTGACAGATTTCATAATCATCCGGTCAGCATAGACGCAGCGCTGTTTCCGGGCCAATATGAAATCGCAGAAACGACGAGCGACCGGGGGAGTCGATCATGGGGGACGAATTCGCGGACCGGCCGCCGGGCTTGGTATCGCGTGCAGCGCGCGCGGCGCTGGTGGCTTTCTACCGGCAGCAAGGCTGGCGGGCGCAATCGCACGGGCCAATCCCGCAGCGCTGCATCATCATCGCGGCGCCGCACACGTCGAACTGGGATTTTCTCAATTTCGTCGGCTTGACGCATGACCTGGGGTTCCAGGCCCATTTCATGGGCAAGAAGGAATTGTTCCGCTGGCCGATGGCCAATTTCATGCGCGAGAACGGCGGCATCCCGGTCGATCGCCGGGCAGGTGGCAATTATGTTCAGGCGATGATCGACCAGTTCGCCCGCCGCGACGTCTTTCGCCTGACCATTGCCCCCGAAGGCACGCGCAGCGCAGTGCGCAAATGGCGCACCGGTTTCTACCATATCGCCATGGGCGCCGGCATTCCGCTGGTCTGCGGGCTGATGGATTATGCCAAGAAGATCGGCGGGCTCGGCCCTGCTTTCATGCCGAGCGGCGACTATGCTGCCGACATGGGCCGGGTGGAGGAATATTATCGCTCGGTGACGCCCAAATATCCCCAGCATGCCACCGCCAGCATCGTCGCGGCGAGCGGCGGCTATCGCTATGTGCCGACCGCGATGGTCGAGGAGACCGTCTGATGGCGCTTGTGCAACCCCTTCTCGTCAACCTCGCTGCGATCATGGTGGCGATGCTGGTCCTCTGGCAGATTTCGGTCGCCATCAAAGATGTCAGCTTCATCGATGCCGTCTGGGCCTATGGCATGGTCGGGCTGACGCTGCTGACCGCGGTGCTGATGCCGGGCAGCCCGGTCGGGCCACACAGCACGGCCCTGCTGCTGCTCACCGCCATCTGGGGGCTGCGGCTCGGCACGCATTTGCTCATCCGCTGGCGCCGGCTGGGGCGCGACCCGCGCTATGACCGTATCGTCGGCGGCACCATGAAGGCCAAGGGCTGGAGCTTTTCCAAAACCTCGCTGATCATGGTCTTTGCCATGCAGGGGCCGTTGCTGTGGACGGTGTCGCTGCCGGCGCAGGTGGGGCTGCTGTCGGACGCGGGTGGCCCCATCGGCGGGATCGGGTTGATCGGCATCGCGCTGGCGGTGATCGGCATCAGCTTCGAAAGCCTCGGCGATCTGCAGCTCGAAGCCTTTCGGCGCAACCCCGCCAGCCATGGCAAGGTCCTCGATACAGGCTTGTGGCGCTATACCCGCCACCCCAATTACTTCGGCGATGCCTGCACCTGGTGGGGCATCTGGCTGGTGGCGATTTCGGGCGGTGCCGGGCTGTGGACGGCAGTGGGGCCGCTGTTTTTGACCTTCACTTTGGTCAAATGGAGCGGGGCAGCGTTGCTCGAAAAGGGACTGAAGAAGACGCGGCCGGAGTATGCCGAATATATTGCGAAGACGTCTTCGTTTATTCCTTGGCCGCCAAAGGGGTAGGGTGTGGGTAAGGTCGGGGGCAACATGGTTTGACGGCAACACGCGTTGACTGCGGCGGGCCGAATGCGGCTGCGAGCAGGCCGGCAGCCGCCGTGACTTGATATCGGCAAACCGGCGGATACTGTTGGGTTCGATGCAAAATCCTCCGTCCGAATTTGCTGGCCGCGACCGCGCCGAACTCCGTCGCCACCTGACCAAATATTGGAAGATGGAGGCCGGCAATGTGCTTTTGATACCGGCAATGGGGTGCGCCATGCTGTGGTCGGGCGACGTCACGCCCGATGTTGCCGCCATCGCTGCTATGACAGCGTGTTCATTGCTGTTGGTGATCGGGGCTGCGGCATGGCGCATGGCGCTGGCAGGCCTGGATGGCGATACGGCGCTGGCTGAGAAGCTGACGACGGCTTGCGCATGGGCTGAATGGCCGTCACTGGCGGTGCTGGTTTTCGCAACGGCGATGGCTACGGCGTCGGTGGTGGAAGGTGGCTGGCGACCCAACAGCTTTGCCGCGGCCGGGTTTACGCTGATGGGCTGGCTGGAATATGTGAATTATTACCATGTGCAGTTGCAGAACTTCGATTCCGCCATCGATCTGAAACGGCTGCAGGCCGGGCGCGGTTTGCGCTCAGCGCATCTTGGCCGAGCGGTGCGGGCGTGGCGGACACGACGCCGCCGCTGAACCGACCTGCGGCGCTTTGCCGACCGGGGTAGTGCCAAGGTCGGTCAGCTTTCCAAGGCGCGTTCGAAGAGCCATACGCGGATGGCACTGGACAAATTGGTCGTGCGGGCTTCGTCGATTTCGGCGACGAGGGCGGCGAGGGGCTTGTTTTCGGCCTCGGCGGCGGCCTTGAGGGCTTCCCAGAAGATGGGTTCAAGGGTGAGACTGGTCGCGTGGCCGGCGATGGTGAGGGAGTGTTTTTGGGTCATAGGGGTGGTGCCCTGAGGTCACTTGCGTCGGGGTGAAGCCCCCTATCCCGCTTGCGGGAGATGCGAAGCAAGGAAAGCAAGAGGCACGGGCAAAGCCCGTGCTGGCGCCGGACGGGTTGGGTTGGCTTTAGGCCAACCGCCCCGCCGATCGGACTTGCGCAGGTCCGCGTGCAACGCTTTGCGTTGCTTGCGGCCGCGCTGCGTCAGTACATATGCTGACCGCCATTGATGCTCATCGTCGAGCCCGTGATGAACCCCGCATCTTCGGCACACAGGAACACCACGCCGCGGGCGATCTCGTGCGCCTGGCCGAGCCGCCCTGCCGGAATCTTGGCGACGATTTTTTCCAGCACGTCTGCCGGCACCGCCGCAACCATGTCGGTGTCGACATAGCCGGGTGCAATCGCATTGACCGTGATTCCGAAACGCGCGCCTTCCTGCGCCAGCGCCTTGGTGAAGCCGTGGATGCCCGACTTCGCCGCGGCATAATTGACCTGGCCATATTGCCCGGCCTGGCCGTTGATGCTGCCAATATTGACGATACGGCCGAACCCGCGCGACTTCATGCCGGCGAACGTCGCCTTGGCCATGTTGAAACAGCCGCCCAGGTTGACGCGGATGACTTCATCCCACTGCGCATAGCTCATCTTCATCAACGTGCCGTCGCGCGTGATGCCGGCATTGTTGACGACAATGTCGACAGGACCCAGTGCCGCTTCGACTGCGGCGACGCCATCGAGGCATTCCTGATGATCGGCAACGTTCCACTTGAATGACGGGATGCCGGTGCGTTCTGTGAATTCGCGGGCCTTGACATCATCGCCGCCATAATTGGCCGCCACGGCAACGCCCTGTTCCTTGAGCTTGAGGCAGATCGCCTCTCCGATGCCGCGTGTGCCACCCGTTACAATCGCTACTCGTCCCATGTCGAAAGTCCCCGCGCCGGTCGCTGCGGTTCATCCGCGCGATACTTCAGTCTAGCGACGGATTGACCCAGCCGGCAAGTTCCCGTGCCACCAAAGCGTATAACATTTCGATACCGACCGGCGTGTCGTTGAGGCAGGGCAGATAGGCGAAATCAGTGCCACCATGTTCGAGGAAAGTCTCGCGACCCTCCATCGCAACTTCTTCCAGCGTTTCGAGGCAATCGGCCGAAAAGCCGGGGCACACGACCGCGATGCGGCGAATACCCTGCCCCGGCAGCGATTCGAGCATGCCGTCGGTGTAAGGCCGCAACCATTCGGCCCGGCCAAAGCGCGACTGGAAGGTCACCCTTAGCGGCAGGTCGAGCGCTTCCTGCAGCAACCGCCCGGTCTTGAGGCACTGGCAATAATAGGGATCACCCATGTCGAGCGTGCGCCTGGGCATGCCGTGGAAGCTGGTGACAATCAGGTCGGGAACGAAATCAAGCCGGGCCAGCCCGTCGCGCACACCCTGTGCCAACGCGGCGATATGATCGGGATTGTCATAATAGGGCGGCAGAGTGCGCAATGCCGGCTGCCAGCGCCAGCCGGCGATTGCGGCATTCGCCGCATCGACGACGGTCGCGTTGGTCGCGGCCGAATATTGCGGATACATTGGTGCCAACAAGATACGGTCACACCCCTGTTGCTGCAGCGCCGCCAGCCGTTCCCCGATCGACCGGCTGCCATAGCGCATACCCCAGTCGACGATCACATTGGGTCCAAAGCGCCCGGCCAACGCCGCAGCCTGCGCCTTCGTGATGGCGGTGATCGGCGAGCCGTCGGCTGTCCACACCTTGGCATAATTGGCCGCCGTCGTGCGTGGCCGGATGTTGAGGATCAGCAGGTTGAGGATCGGTTTCCAAAAGAAGGCAGGAATTTCGATGACGCGCGGATCCGACAGGAATTCGCCAAGAAAGCGCTTTACCGATGGCACATCGGGCGCATCCGGCGAACCAAGATTGACAAGCAGCACGCCAACGCGGCCGGCCCGCGCGGGCGGGTGGCTGTCGGGGCGCAGTACCGGCGCCGGCGTCGGGACGGGAAAGGCGTTGTTCATGACGCGGCCAGCAACGGCAATTGCCGCCGCCGCCCGCCACCCGCTGCGAACAGCGCATTGGCTACCGCCGGCGCGATCGGTGGTGTGCCGGGTTCGCCAACACCACCTGCCGGCGCTTCCGACGCGATGATCGTCACTGCGATTTCGGGCGTTTCGGCCATGGTGAGCAGCGGGTGGCTGTCGAAATTGCCCTGTTGCGCCATGCCATCGGCAAAGGTGACCCGGCCATGCAACGCCGCGGTAAGGCCATAAATGACCCCGCTTTCCATCTGGGCGCGCACGCTGTCGGGGTTGATGACCCGGCCGCAATCGACCGCCACCCAAACCCTGGTGACACGCGGTGCCTGATCCTTGACGATGCTGACTTCGGCGACCTGGGCCACGATGCTGCCGAAACATTCGCTGAGCGCGACGCCGCGGCCAACCCCCGGCGCCACCTGGCCAAGCGGCCCGCCGGCTTTCAAGGCAGCGCGCAGCACCGCGGCATGGCGCGGCTTGTCCTTGAGCATCGCCAGCCTGAAGCTGCCCGGATCAACCTTGGCAGCGGCGGCAAGTTCATCGACGAAGCTTTCGGTGATGAACGCCGAAAAACTATGGCCGACCGAGCGCCAGAAGCCCAGCGGCACCGGGCAATCGGCAAGGGCATGCGCGACGCGGATATTGGCGATGTCATAGGGCAGATGCACCGAGCCTTCGATGGCACCGGCACTGGTCTTTGGGTCGCCCCCGGCGATGGGAATGTTGCGGCCCGTGAAGCTGCTGCCGACATCGGGCGCGGCGATCACCGCATCCCAGCCGGTCACGCCACGGTCGCCCGCGACACCGCGCAGCCGCGCTGCCACGGCGGGACGCCACATATCGTGCGCGAAATCTTCCTCGCGGCTCCAGATCAACTGCACCGGACGACCGACGGCTTTTGCGATGATAGCGGCCTGTTCGCATGCATCCTTTTCGACTTTGCGACCGAAACCACCGCCGAGCAGTGTCGGGAAGATCGTCACATCGTCCGAATCGATATCGAGCGCCCGCGCCACGGCCCAGGCCGCGATGCTGGCCGATTGCGTCGGCGCCCAAACTTCGCACTTGCCGTTTTCAAAGCGCGCCGTCGCCGTCATCGGCTCGAGACAGGCATGCGCAAGGAACGGTAGGGTGTATTCGGCACTGATGCCGGCGCCGCTTTCAAGGGTCGCGGCAACGTCTCCGTCATCGCGCACCGTGTCACCCTTGGTATCAAGCGCTGCCATCAACCCGGCTTCGAGCCAAGGACCAGCCGGTTTGACGGCAGGAGCATAGTTGACGGTGACCGTATCGAGCGCGGTCTTGGCAGCATACCAGCCATCGGCGACCACGGCGATGAAATCAGGCCCTTCGACCAGCCGTGCTGTCGCCGGCAGCGCACGTTTGTCGACCGTCTTGCGGGTGGCGCCGATCGGCGACTGGCGGATTGCAGCATACATCATGCCGGGCAAACGCACATCGGCACCAAAGCGCGCGCTGCCATCGGTCTTGGCCGGGATGTCGATTCGCAGCACTGGCTTGCCGACAAGCACGGGCTTTTCACGCAGCGTCGGCTCTGCCGGTGCATCCTCGAGCTTTGCCTCGGCGGCGATATCGGCGAAGGCGATGCGATTGGCCTTGTGGATGACAAACCCGCCGGCAGTGTCGCAATCCTCCCAATCGACCGACCAGCGCCGCGCCGCTGCCCGGCACAGCATCTCGCGACCCGCAGCGCCCGCCGCCCGCAACGGCGCCTCAAAGCCGCGCATCGAGGTGCTACCGCCGGTGATCTGGAAGTCGAAGAATTCGACCATGCGGCCGCCACCCCACGCCGCAATGCGACGCATGGTGTCAGACATATGCTCGATCTGGTCGGCCATCATACCCTTGTTGGCGTAATCGGGGCCGAGCGGTGCCGGCTCGACCGCCACGGTACGCCAATCGGCACCCAGTTCATCGGCAACGATCTGCGCCAGCCCCGACCAGATGCCCTGGCCCATCTCGGCCTGGGGCACCGCCACCGTGACACGGCCATCGGCTCCAATCTTGACGAAAGCATTGATGAGTTGCTCGCCCTCCCCTGCCGACCAGACGAGCGCGCGTCGGCGCGGCCAGACGGCCCAGCCAATGGCAAGGCCGCCGCCAGCGCCGGCGGCAATCAACAGGGTACGGCGTGAAATCGCCATGGCGTGCGTCCGGTTCCTTGCCTGACCCTACTTCAGTTGGCCCATCAGATGTTCTGCCGACGACACCGCAAAGGCGCCCGGCTCTTCGATGTTGAGATGGGTGACCACCCCGTCCTTTACCAGCATGGAGAAGCGCTGGCTGCGGATGCCCATGCCAAACTTGCTGAAATCGGCCTCGAGGCCGAGCGACTTCGCGAAATCGGCGCTGCCATCAGCGAGCATCGTCACCTTGTCGCCGACATCGGCCGACTGGCCCCAGGCACGCATGACAAAAGCGTCATTGACCGACAGGCAGACGATTTCATCGACACCGTGCTGCTTGATGGTTTCGGCATTGATAACGAAACCCGGCAGATGTTTGGCAGAACAGGTCGGGGTGAAGGCACCAGGCACCGAGAACAGTGCAATGGTGCGGCCGCCGAAAAGCGCCTCGGTCGAAATCGGTGCGGGGCCGGCATCGCTTGCCTTGACGAGCGTCGCTGCGGGAATCTTGTCACCAACCTTGATGGTCATCATGCTGTCCTTTGTGCCTTGAGATTGAGCGACCGATAGCCGCCCCCTTTGTATGCGTCCAGCGCAACACTATATCTGCGACGAGATGAACGTTCCGCATTTCCTGTCCGGCACTTTGTTGCTCTCCATGCCCGGCATCGGTGATCCGCGTTTTGAACGCAGCGTCATCGCCATGTGCCTGCACGACGAGGACGGCGCCCTTGGGCTGGTGGTCAACAATCCCGCTCCCGGGCTGACAGTGCGCACGCTCATGCAACAGCTCGACATCGACCCGGGTGTCACCGCCGACGACGTACTGGTGATGAACGGCGGACCGGTCGAACCCGGGCGCGGTTTCGTGCTGCACAGTGCCGATTACCAGAGCCAGGGAACGATTATGGTAACAGATCCCACCGGTCCAGTCTGGGGGCTTACCGCCACGCTCGATGTGCTGAAGGACATCGCCCGTGGCCGGGGCCCGGCGCGCTGGCTGGCGGCGCTGGGCTATACCGGCTGGAGCGCCGGGCAGCTTGATGGCGAAATGACCCGGCATGGCTGGCACGTCGCCCCGGGCAACCCGGCGATCCTGTTCGAAACCGATATCACGGCGCGCTGGTCTGCCGCCTACGGCCAGCAGGGCATTGATGTGGGACAGTTGAGCGCCACTCCGGGGCGGGCGTAACGCCGTTACTGCATGACGAGGGCGTTGATCTGATTGTCATCGCAGTCGTGCAAACAGCCTGCGCAAAGGCCTCCGGCGCGCGACTGGGGCGGACCAGCGCCGCCGAGCGCGACATGCCGGCGCATGATTCGTGCCCGTTTGATGATAATATGACATGAATAATTCGGTGTCGCGCCAAGCGACATCCGCGCCGGCGCCCCCTTTCCGCCATCCGGCGCCCCCCTTTCCGCCATCCGGCGGTTGCATTGCCGGGCCGGCATGGCTATAGCCCCGCCCTTCGCATGACCGAACGGCCCGGCTGAATGGGCTGCCGTGGCTGTTCAATGATGCGTCCATCAGAGCCTTTACGGCTTCCAAGGAGACGAAATGCCCAAGCTCAAGACCAAGAGCGGTGTGAAGAAGCGCTTCAAGATCACCGCGTCCGGCAAGATCAAGCACGGTGTTGCTGGCAAGCGCCACCGTTTGATCAGCCACAATTCCAAGTACATCCGCCAGAATCGCGGGACATCGGTGCTTTCCGAGGCGGATACGCCGCGGGTGAAGCTCTGGGCCCCCTACGGTCTTAAGTAAGGAGGCCGGTAAATGGCACGCGTCAAACGTGGTACGACGACTCACGCTCGTCACAAGCGGATCCTGGAGCAGGCGAAGGGCTATTATGGCCGTCGCAAGAACACGATTCGCATCGCCAAGCAGGCCGTCGAAAAGGCCGGCCAGTACGCCTATCGCGATCGCAAGGTTAAGAAGCGCAGCTTCCGCGCCATCTGGATCCAGCGCATCAACGCCGCTGTGCGCGAACAGGGCCTGACCTATGGCGTCTTCATGCATGGCACCACGCTTGCCGGCATCGAGATCGACCGCCAGATCATGGCCGACATGGCGATGCACGAACCCGAAACCTTCAAGGTCATCATCGCGCAGGTCCAGGCCGTGCTTGATGCCAAGGCCGCTGCGTAACACCAGCGTTCTTTCGGACAACAAGCGGCGCGGCAGGGCAACCTGCCGCGCCGTTTTTGTTTAGCGCCGCCTTCCGTTTCCTTGTCCGCAAAGCTAGACCGCACGCCATGAGCACCGACACACTGCAAGCCGACACCTTGGCCGCCATTGCCGCCGCCGCCAGCCCCGAAGCGCTGGAGGCCGTGCGCGTCAGCGCTATGGGCAAGTCCGGCAGCGTCACCGCGCTGTTGAAGACGCTGGGCGGCATGACCCCCGAAGAGCGCCTTGTGGAAGGCCCGCGGCTCAACGGCCTGCGCGAAGCAATCACTGCGGCACTGGCAGCGCGCAAGAACGAGCTGGAAAGCGTTGCGCTCAACGCGCGCCTTGTCGCCGAACGCCAGGACATGACGCTACCGGTTGCCCCGGCGCTGACGGGCAGCATCCATCCGGTAAGCCAGGTCATGGACGAACTGGCGGAGATTTTCGCCGATCTGGGCTTTGCCGTCGCGACGGGTCCGGAGATCGAAGACGATTGGCACAATTTCAGCGCGCTCAACATTCCGGAAACGCATCCGGCGCGGGCGATGCACGATACCTTCTATTTCCCGGATGCGGACGCCCAGGGCCGCAAGATGCTGCTGCGCACCCACACGTCGCCGGTGCAGATCCGCACGATGATGACGCAGAAACCGCCGATCCGCATCATCGCGCCCGGCCGCGTCTATCGCAGTGATTCGGATGCCACCCACACGCCGATGTTCCACCAGGTCGAAGGGTTGGTCATCGATCGCGGCGTGACCCTCGCCAACCTGCGCTGGACGCTGGAAACCTTCATCAAGGCGTTCTTCGAAGTCGATGACGTGAGCTTACGTTTTCGCCCGAGCTATTTCCCGTTTACCGAGCCGTCGGTCGAGGTTGATGTCGGCTATTCGTCGAAAACCGGCAAGCCGGCAGCGGCGGGCGATGTCGACAAATGGCTCGAAGTGCTCGGCAGCGGCATGGTCCACCCGCGCGTCATCAGCGCCTGCGGGCTCGACCCCAATGAATATCAGGGCTTCGCCTTTGGCTGCGGCATCGACCGGCTGGCCATGCTCAAATATGGCATGAACGATTTGCGGCCCTTCTTCGATGCCGATCTGCGCTGGTTGAAGCATCACGGGTTCTCGGCCTTCGATGTGCCGACCCTTTCCGGCGGAGTCGGCGCATGAAGTTCACCCTGTCATGGCTCAAGGCGCATCTCGACACCGACGCCGGGGTCGAGGCGATTTCGGTTGCCCTCACCTCGCTGGGCCTTGAAGTCGATGGCATCGACGATCCGGCGGCCAAGCTCGCCGCCTTCACCATCGCCGAAGTGCTGACGGCAGAACGCCATCCCCAGGCTGACAAATTACAGGTGCTTTCAGTGTCGACCGGCACTGGCGAAGCCTTGCAGGTCGTCTGCGGGGCGCCCAATGCCCGCGCCGGCATGAAGGGCGTGTTCGGTGCGCCGGGCACCTATGTGCCGGGCAGCGGCATCACGCTCAAGGTTGCTGCCATCCGCGGCGTCACCTCGAACGGCATGATGTGTTCGATGCGCGAGCTCGAACTGTCGGAAGAACATGATGGCATCATCGAGCTTCCCGCCGATGCCCCGGTCGGTGCGCGCTATGTCGATTATGCCGGCATCGGCGACCCGGTGTTCGACGTGGCGATCACCCCTAATCGCCAGGATTGCATGGGCGTGCGCGGCATCGCCCGCGATCTGGCTGCGCTGGGTATCGGCCGGCTGAAACCACTTGCTGAAGCCTATCGTGTTGCCGGGTTCGACGTGGCGCGCAGCGGTGCAGGGCCTGAGGTGCGCACCGATGATCCGGCGGGCTGCCCGGCATTCTTCGCCTGCACCGTCGCTGGCGTCAGCAATGGTGCGTCGCCTTCCTGGCTCCAGCAAAGGCTCAAGGCGATCGGGCAAAAGCCGATTTCGGCGCTGGTCGATATCACCAATTTCGTCATGTTCGATCTCGGCAGGCCGCTGCACGTCTATGACAGGGCAAAGCTCAGCGGTGCGCTGGTCGCCCGCAAGGCGTATGATGGCGAACAGGTGCTGGCCTTGAATGGCAAGACTTATGCCGTCGACGCGACGATGACCGTCATCGCCGATGATGTCGAAGCGCATGATATCGGCGGCATCATGGGCGGCATGGCTTCGGGTTGTTCCGAGGCCACGACCGACGTGTTGATCGAATGCGCCTTTTTCGACCCCGAAGCCATCGCCCGCACCGGCCAGAAGCTGTTGCTGACCAGCGATGCGCGTTCGCGCTTCGAACGCGGCGTGGATCCGGCCTTTCTCGACGAAGGGCTGGCCGTGGCAACGCATCTCGTGCTGGCATTGTGCGGCGGCACGGCGAGCGAAATCACCCGCGCCGGCGCGCCGCCGCTGGCGACCAAGACCGTCGCCTATCGCCCGGCGCGCGTTACCGGGCTGGCCGGTATCGACGTTGCCGAGGACGAACAGGCCGCAATTTTGATGCGGCTGGGCTTTGGCGTGACGCAGGGCTCACCATGGCAGGTGACCGTGCCGACGTGGCGCCGCGATATTGGCAGTGTGGCCACTATAAACAGCGGCTGGGACGGCGAAGCCGACCTTGTGGAGGAGGTAATCCGCATCTATGGCCTCGACCGCGTGCCGGCAACGGCGCTGCCGCGTGCCGAAGGGGTCGCCAAGCCGACCGCGACCCCGGCGCAAAAGCTCGAACGCAAGCTGCGCCGCAGTACGGCGGCGCGTGGTTTCGACGAGGCAGTGACCTGGAGCTTCCTGCCCCCCGCCGATGCCGATGCCTTTGGTGGCGCCGCCTGGACGCTGGCCAATCCGATTTCGGCTGATATGGCAGCGATGCGACCCTCCCTGCTGCCTGGGTTGCTGGCGGCGGCGAAACGCAACGCCGATCGCGGCCAGCCGTCGGCACGGTTATTCGAACTCGGCCAGCGCTACCATTCCGATGCCGAGCATCCGACGCTAGCGCTGCTGATGGCCGGCGAAGCGCGGGCGCGCGATTGGCGCGGCGGCGGCGCTACGCCTTTCGATGCATATGATGCCAAGGCCGAAGCGCTCGCCGCGCTCGCCGCTGCCGGCGCGCCCATCGACCGCTTGACCGTGGTCGCGCCTGCAACCGGCTGGTGGCACCCAGGCCGCGCCGGGCGGCTCGTGCTCGGCAAGGTGGCGCTTGCCGATTTCGGCATGCTCCATCCGGCGACGCTGGCGGGCTTTGGTGCCAAAGGTGCGGTTGCCGCGGTCGAAGTCTATCTCGATGCGCTGCCCCCGGCGCGCGGGCGCAAATCGCGCGGCGTCTATGCCCCGCCGGCATTGCAAGCGCTAACGCGCGATTTCGCCTTTGTCGCCGATGAAAGCCTTGCCGCCGATGCGCTGCTGCGCGCCGCCGCCGGTGCCGACAAGGCGCTGATCAGCGGTGTTCGGCTATTCGATCGCTTCGCCGGCGAACGGCTCGGCGCCGGCAAGATCAGCCTCGCCATCGAGGTGACACTGCAGCCGACCGAAAAATCGCTTACCGATGCCGAAATCGAAGCGGTCTCGGCAAAGGTCTTGGCCGCGGCGGCGCGGATCGGCGCGGTTTTGCGTGGCTGATGGCGCCCGGTTCCACACCGGGCGCCCAACTACCGCCAACCGGGCTCAGGGGCGTGGCACAGGCGTTCCTGGGCGCTGCGGCGGCGCGTTGCCGATGTCCTGCTGGGTCACCGGAGACAGCCTGATTTCGACGCGGCGGTTTTCGGCGCGACCCTGCTCGGTGTCGTTCGATGCGATCGGATAGGTTTTGCCGTAGCCGCGCGTCGCCACCCGCGCTGCGTTGACACCCCGATAGCCGAGATAGTCGGCCACTGCCTTGGCGCGCTGTTCCGAAAGGCGCTGGTTGACCACGTCCGTTCCGATGGAGTCGGTATGGCCCGAAACATCGACAAAGGTCGATTGATAGGAGGCCAGCGTCTGCGCGACCTGGTCGAGCACCGGGCGGAATTCGGGCTTCACCGCGGCAGAATTGAAATCGAAGCTGATGCCCGAAGGCAGCTTGAGGTTGATCTCGTCGCCCTTGCGTTCGACTTCGATACCAGTGTTGGCGGTGCGGGCACGCAGTTCGCGTTCCTGCTTGTCCATGTAGCCGCCAATCGAAGCGCCAGCGATCGCGCCAATGCCGGTGCCGATCAAAACTTCGGCACGATTGTTGCGACCGCCGAGCAATGCCCCGAGCAAGGCGCCCGCACCGGCACCAGCCAGCGCCCCGCCGCCCGCGCGCGACATGCCGGTCCGCCCGGTATCAGGATCGGTGACGCAACCGGTCAGCGCCAGCGTACCAGCCAGGAGAGCGAGCGTTATTTTGCTGCTGAATGCCATGTCGGGGCCTCTCGTTAACATTATGCTGCATCTTAACCTATTCGAGCGCCAAGGTCATCATCACTATAGCCAGCCGTGTTGACCGAGCGATGAACGACTTGCCCGTGCCATTGCGCATGCCCTCTTCGCACTTGGCCGCTTTGGCTCTATAAGGCGAGCGAGCGGGCAGCACAGCCCCGCGCCGCGCTTTGGAGCCGATGCAACCTTTTCCCTGGTTGGATACCGCCATTATCATGGCACTCATCCTGCTCAACGGTTTCTTCGCCATGTCGGAGATGGCGATCGTTTCTTCGCGGCGACCACGCCTGCGCGGTTTGGCAACGACGGGATATCGCGGCGCTCGGTCGGCACTGGAGCTGGCCGAAAATCCCGGCAGCTTCCTGTCATCCGTGCAGATCGGCATCACGCTTGTCGGTATCGTCAACGGCGCCTATTCCGGCGCGACACTGGCACTGCCGGTTGGGCAGCGGTTGAGCGGCTGGTTCCGCTTCGAACCAGCGCTGGCCGAAGAGATCGGCTTTGCCGTCGTTATCGTGCTGACCACCTATCTGTCGCTGATCATCGGCGAACTGGTGCCCAAGCAATTCGCGTTGCGCTCTCCGGAAAAGCTGGCGTCATTTGTCGCACCAATCATGAAGGTCGTCAGCCGCGTGGCACGGCCGGCGGTCTGGGCGCTCGATTGGTCGAGTGCGGCGGTGTTCAAATTGCTCGGCCAGGTGCGCCACGGCGACAATCGGGTGACCGAGGAAGAATTGCGCAGCGTCGTGCAGGAAGCGGAGACCGCCGGTGTGATCGAGGAAAGCGAGCGTCAGATGATCTCGGGCATCATGCGCCTCGCCGACCGGCGGGTGCGCGGCGTGATGACGCCGCGCGGCGATGTCGACTGGATCGACGCCGACATGAGCGATGCCGAAATCCGCCGCCATCTTGCCGCCAGTCCGCACACCCGCCTGCCGGTGGCGCGCGGCACCGTCGATGACATCATCGGCGTGCTACAGGCGCGCGACGTAGTGCAGGCGCTGATCGAAGGGCGGTCGCTCGATCTCGTCGCGCTTGCCAGGCGGGCGCCGGTGATTCCCGATGTGGTGGATGCCGTCGATGCGCTCGCGGTGCTGCGCGACGCCGATATTCCGATTGCGCTAGTCCATGACGAATATGGCCATTTCGAAGGCATCGTCACTCCCGCTGACCTGCTCGCCGCGATCGCCGGCGAGTTTCGCAGCGATGTCGATGATGCCAATGACCCGCCAGCAGTGGAACGCGACGACGGCTCGTGGTTGTTTTCGGGGGCGCTGCCGGCCGATGAAATGGCCGACCGGCTGGGCTTCGACCTAGAAGCCGACCGCGACTATGAAACTGTCGCGGGGTTTGTCCTCGAACATGTCCGCCATTTGCCCGAAACCGGCGAAAGCTTCATCGTCCGGCACTGGCGTTTCGAAATCGTCGACATGGATGGTCGCAAAGTCGACAAGGTATTGGCCAGCGCGGTCAAGGCCAACGTCATCATCGCCTGAACTATTTCGCCGGGCGCGGGTTCTTGGGCGACCCGGCTGCTTCGGCATAGGGTGGCACACTGGCGGCGAGCGGATCGAGCCGGACCCAGAGCGCCAATGCCGCCGCCGCAACAATCAACGCAAGCGCCGCCAGCAACGCCGCGCGCCGCGACATCACCGGCAGCAGCGGCCATAGCAACAGCAGCAGCAGCGGCACGAAGATAGCGATTGCCCCGGGCATGGTTATGCCGACGCCCAGCAGCGCGAAATGAGCCACGCCGCCGATCATCGCGAGCCCGAACGCCGCCGCCGCCGCCGGCAACAGCAACCCGGTCCCCGCCAGCCGCCCGCCCGCCGCCGCCGGCAGCAGCGCCAACGTGGCAACCAGCAGTGGCCAGGCAAGGATCGGCGCGGCGGCAGGCAGCATCACCTGCACCGCCACGACCCCGGCTAAATTGAGCAGCGCCAGCCCCAGCCAGCCGCCCCAGACATTGCGCCGGCCTGCCGCAACGCCGAGCATCAGCGCCATACCGGCCGGCACCAGCAGCAGCGCTATCAGTTCTAGCCGCGGCAGCGCCGCCAGCCGGTCATAATAGTTGGTCGGGCCATCGGCGCCCGACAGCAGGTTGCCTGCATACAGCAGCACCGCCGCCGCCAGCGCTGCGCCCAGCCCGTCGCCGGCTCCGCCTGCGACCTGATAACCACGCCACTGCGGTGCGCGACGCCGTGCCACGAACAACAGCGCCAGCGCGATAGCCGCGACCACGACCCAACCGAAAGCCGGCGGATAGGCAATTATAAAGACGCCCAGCACATCGCTAAACACCGCATCGGGCGCTGCCGCCGGCAATTCGGCGACAGTGAGCAGTGCCCGGGTAATCGCCAGCGCCTGCCCGCCGATATGCTGGAGCGCGCCCTGATCGAGCGCATCGGGCGTCGCCAGCGGCGAATGATATTGCCAGGCGTCACCGACAAAGGCGAAATTGACGCCGGACAGGCCACGCTGTTTCGCCGGGGTGAAATCTGTGTTGTTGGGCAGCAATTCATAGATCTTGACCGCCAGCGAATTGGCCGCCGGATCGGACACCACCTGGCGGAACAGCGCGACCATGGCTCCGTTGCCGGGACCGGTTTCGAACATCATCGCCCGGCCGCCGCCACCACGCGCTTCAAGGTTGATGACCGCGCCGAGGCGCCCGGCGAGCGGATCGCCGCGCAGCGGCGGTGTGCCCTGCGGCGCATCCTTCGCAATCTCACCGAAGAAATCGCGGGCGCCATTCAACCCTGCCTCCTCGGCATCGGTAAATAGCAGCACAAGATCGCGCGCCTGGGCCTGGCGCGGGATGGCGCGGGCAATTTCCAGCGCCGCCGCAACCCCGGCGGCATCGTCGGCCGCGCCGGGGGAGCCAGGCACACTGTCATAATGCGCCATCACTGCCACCGCCGGCGCCGCCGGATCGCGACCGGGGCGCAGCGCGATGATGTTGATGGCATATTCGGCCGGCGCGCCGCGCGATGCCATGCGCATCCGCGCCTTTTCGGGCAGCGTGACCCGGCTCTGCCGCACCATGAAACCCAGCGCCTGCAAGCGGCCGGTCAGATAGGTCCGAACCTCGATATTGGCGGCGGAGCCGGTCGGGTGCGGGGCCTTGGCGATAATCCGCACATCGGCCATGGCACGCCCGGCGGCGAAATCCATCGCCGGGGCCGTCGCGGGTTTCGGCAACGGCGTGCGCTGTGCGCCGAAGCCGATGATCGCGGCGATGAACAGAGTCATCACAAGCGCCAGCCATTTGCCCATTCCCGCCCCCATGCGGCCTGTGCCGCGTTTCATGTGTGGTGCCGCGTGATGGGGCGGGGCGCAACCCGAAATTCAGGTGTAACCGCGTTCAGGCCGGCATCAGTCCGGCACGCCGCAGCCACGCGATACCCGCGCAAACAACAAGCAGCATGACGGCCAGCGCCGGGCTCCCGCCGAGCACGGTGAGATGCGCGATCACGGCGCCGACCATGACCAAGGCCAGCAAGACGGCCGCAAAAGCCGCCGTGCGCGGTACCAGAAGGGCAATCCCGCCGCCGACTTCCAGCATGCCGGTCAGCAGCCGGAACCATTGCCCGATGCCAACCTTGGCAAAGACGACAACCATCTGCGGGTCGGCCATCAGTTTCTTCGAACCGGCGAACAGAAAGATGGCCGCCGCAGCGATCTGCAGCATCCAGCACAGACCGGCTACCGTGCGGTTCATCTGGCCCCGACCTTGACCGCTTGTTCCCAGGCGAGATCGGCGAGCAGTTCCACGCCTTCGGCGGTCTTTTTCGCATGGGCGCTTGCCGCAGTGCCGCGCACCACTCGGCCTCGGATGCCATGGATAATGCCAGCGAGCCGGAACATGTTGTAGGCGACGTAGAAATCAAGATGGGCGATGCCGTCACGGCCAGTGCGGGCGCAATAGGCGGCGACATATTCATCCTCGGTCGGGATGCCGAGCGCCGCCAGATCATTGCCGATCAGGCCCGTCGTTGCCGACGGCGGCATGCGATACATCATCAGGTGATAGGAAAAATCCGCCAGCGGGTGGCCCAGCGTCGACAATTCCCAGTCGAGCACCGCCAGCACTTTTGGCTCAGTCGGGTGGAAGATCATGTTGTCGCAGCGGTAATCGCCATGGACGACGCTGGTTTCATCACCTGGCGGGATGTTTTCAGGCAGCCAGCGCACCAGCTTTTCCATCGATGGCACGACGCCGGCGTCCTTGTCCTCCAGATATTGCCGCGACCAGCGGCCGATCTGGCGGGCAAAATAATTGCCCGGCTTGCCGAAATCCAACAGCCCGGCCTTTGCGACGTCGATCATGTGCAGATCGGCCATCGTCTTGTTCATCGCGTCGAAATAGGCGCGGCGGTCCTCGCGCGCCACGGTCGGGAAGGTGGCGTCCCAGATCACCCGGCCTTCGACACAGTCCATGATATAGAACCAGGTGCCGATGACATCATTGTCGGTGCACAAACCGAACGTGCGCGGCGCCGGAAAGCCTTGGCCGTGCAGCGCGGTGATCACCTTGTATTCGCGATCGACCGCATGAGCGGACGGCAGCAGTACACCCGGCGGCTTGCGGCGCATGACGTAATTCTGTTTCGGCGTCATCAGCTTGTAGGTCGGGTTCGACTGGCCGCCCTTGAACTGTTCAATGGTCAGCGGCCCGGCAAAGCCCTCGACATGCGCCATCATCCAGTCGGTCAGGCGGGCGATATCGATTTCCTGCCCGACACGGACGTCGCCAGTGCCCGAAAACTGCTGCTGGCGTTCACTCATTTCCACGGTACGTCCCCTTTGTCCTGCGCCGCGCTATGCCTTGCCGATATCGCGCCGATAAAAGCCGCCATGCCAGCGAATCTTCCTGATAGCGGCATAGGCAAGCGAGCGCGCCTCCCCGATATCATGGCCCAGCGCCGAAAGCGCCAGCACCCGGCCACCGGCAGCCACCAGCTTGCCCGATGCCGCGCGCGCCGTGCCGGCATGAAAGACAGTTACGCCCAGCGCTTCGGCATCATCGATGCCGTCGATAACCGTACCGGTGATCGCCGTGCGCGGGTAGCCCATCGCCGCATAAACGATGGTCACGGCACTTTCGCCCGACCAGCGCGGCGTTATCTCGGCAAGCCGGCCCTGCGCACAGGCAAGAAGCAGTTCAGTCAAATCCGATTCGAGCCGCATCAGCAGCGCCTGCGCCTCCGGATCGCCGAAGCGGCAGTTATATTCAATGAGCTTTGGCCCCTGTTCCGTCAGCATCAGCCCGGCATAGAGCACGCCGGTATAGGGTGTGCCCGCCGCTGCCATGGCGGCCAGTGTCGGCATGACGATCTCGGCAAGGGCGCGCTGGAGCAGCGCCTCGGTCAAGCGCGGTGCCGGGGAGATAACACCCATGCCGCCGGTATTGGGGCCGCTGTCATCGTCGAAGGCGCGCTTGTAATCCTGGGCCGAAGGCCAGACCTGAACGGTGGTGCCGTCGGTGATGACGAACAGGCTGGCTTCAGGACCGCTCAGGCATTCCTCGACAACCACAGCGCCCGGGATATCGGCAAGCGCCGCCAGCCCTTCCTCGTTGCTTTCGGCAACGGTCACACCCTTGCCGGCAGCCAGCCCATCGGCCTTTATGACCACCGGCAGCGGATGCACCGCGACATAATGATGAGCGTCCGCGCCCGAGGCGAAGCGCCGATAGCCGGCAGTCGGGATGCCGGCCTTGCGGCACAGATCCTTGGTGAAGCCCTTGGAGCCTTCGAGCTGCGCCGCCGCCGCTGTTGGCCCGAACACTGCGATGCCAGCGGCACGCAGCGCATCGACAACGCCGGCAACCAGCGGGCCTTCGGGGCCGACAACAACCAGCCCGAAACCCTGTTCAGCGGCATAGGCAGCGACGGCTGCCGGGTCAGCGATGGCAAGATCGACGCATTCGGCTACCGCCGCGATCCCTGCATTTCCCGGCGCGCAGACCAGCCGGCCGGTGCGAGGCGACTGGCGCAGCTTCCAGCACAAGGCATGTTCACGGCCGCCGCCGCCAAGAACGAGAATGTCACAGATTTCAGGAGTCGCAGTCATGGCCGCGTCCTTAGGTCGTGAACGCCTGAATGGCTAGGCCCGGCGAACACTGCAAGCAGCCCTTTCCCCGTCCATCGGGGCATTCTATGACGGCGGTGTGGATGATCAACCAACCCTGCCGGGCAACACGCCCGAATATTCGGTCAGCGAAATCGCCGGCGCGCTGAAGCGCACGGTTGAAAACGCATTCGGCCAGGTACGGGTGCGCGGCGAACTGACCGGTTTCAAGCGCCACGCCTCGGGGCACTGGTATGGCGCGATGAAGGACGAACGCGCCGTTGTCGACCTGGTCATGTTCAAGGGCCATGCCGCATCGCTGGCGTTCCGCCCCGAAGACGGGCTGGAAGTCATTGCCACCGGCAAGCTGACGACCTTTCCCGGCCGTTCCAAATATCAGATCGTCGTCGAACGGATGGAGCCGGCGGGCGTCGGCGCGCTGCTCGCCCAGATCGAGGCGCGCCGACTCAAGCTGGCGGCCGAAGGATTGTTCGACCCGCAGCGCAAACAGGCGCTGCCTTTCATTCCGCGCGTCATCGGCGTCGTCACCTCGCCGACGGGCGCGGTTATACGCGACATCCTGCACCGGCTTGCTGATCGGTTCCCGAGACCAGTGCTGGTCTGGCCGGTAGCGGTACAGGGCGAAACATCGGCTCGGCAGGTCGCAGCCGCAGTGCGCGGTTTCAACGCCATCGCCCGCGGCGGCCCGGTACCGCGCCCCGACCTTATCATCGTCGCGCGGGGCGGCGGCTCGATCGAGGATCTTGCCGCTTTCAACGAGGAAAATGTCGTTCGCGCCGTCGCCGACAGCCGCATCCCGGTGATCAGCGCCGTCGGCCATGAAACCGATACAACGCTTGTCGATTTCGCCGCCGACTGGCGCGCGCCAACACCGACCGCCGCCGCCGAACGCGCCGTGCCGGTGCGCGCCGATCTTATTGCACAGGTGGCGATGCTCGGCGCCCGGCTCGATCGCGCCATGGCGCGGCTGGTGGCGCAGCGCCGCGAACGCGCCGAGGCGCTGGCGCGTCAGTTGCCGCCGGCGCGCGCCCTGCTGGCGATGCCGGTGCAGCGCGCCGACGATCTGTTCGACCGGCTGCCGCGTGGCCTGAAGGCCAGTGCCGCCTTCTGGCGCACCCGCGCGATGAGTGCCGGTGCCGCGCTGAGGCCGGCGCTCATCCTGGCGCGCCGAGACACCGCCGGCCGCCAATTGGCGCAGACCGGCGCCACCCTTGATCGCGCCGGCCGCGCGGCCATCGCCGCTGATCGGGCCCGACTGGTGGCGGGCAGCGTGCGCTTGCGACCTTTCCTGGTTGCAACCCTCGCCGCCCGCGCCACCGCCCGCCTTGGCGAGGCCGGACGGCTGCTCGGCTCGCTGGGCCCCGAACAGGTGCTGGCCCGTGGCTATGCGCTGGTCCTTGCACCCGATGGCCGGCCGATAACCACGGCGCGGGCCGCCGGTGCCGAAACGCTGTTGACGATCCGCTTTGCCGACGGCGATACGCGCGTGACAACCGGCTTGCCGGTTCAGGAAAGGCTTTTGTAATGCTCACCTCCTTGGGCCGCCCGGCGCGG
>CAJAHV010000032.1 GCA_903939555.1 uncultured Alphaproteobacteria bacterium
TCGGCCGCATGCTGCTCATGCATGCCAACAACCGTGAAGACATCAAGGAAGCCTATGCCGGCGACATCGTCGCGCTGGTTGGCCTCAAGGATGTGACGACGGGTGACACACTATGTGCGCCGCTGAAGCCGATCATTCTCGAGCGCATGGAGTTCCCAGAACCCGTCATCGAAGTCGCCGTGGAACCCAAGACCAAGGCCGACCAGGAAAAGATGGGCATCGCGCTCAACCGTCTCGCTCAGGAAGATCCGTCGTTCCGCGTCACTTCTGACATGGAATCGGGTCAGACCATCATCAAGGGCATGGGCGAACTCCACCTCGAAATTCTCGTCGACCGCATGCGTCGCGAATTCAAGGTCGAAGCCAATGTCGGCGCCCCGCAGGTCGCTTACCGCGAATCGCTGGCGAAGAAGGTCGATGTCGACTACACTCACAAGAAGCAGTCGGGTGGCTCGGGCCAATTCGGTCGCATCAAATTCTCGGTCGAACCCGGCGAGCGCGGCTCGGGCATCATCTTCAAGGATGACGTCAAGGGCGGCAATATTCCCAAGGAATATATCCCGTCGGTCGAAAAGGGCATTCGCGAAGTTGCAGCCTCGGGTTCGCTGATCGGCTTTCCGATCATCGATTTCGTCGCGACGCTTTACGACGGCGCTTATCACGA
Source organism: uncultured Alphaproteobacteria bacterium (assembly GCA_903939555.1). Taxonomy (GTDB): domain Bacteria; phylum Pseudomonadota; class Alphaproteobacteria; order Sphingomonadales; family Sphingomonadaceae; genus Sandarakinorhabdus. The sequence goes on from CAJAHV010000032.1 coordinate 665, forward strand.
CGTCGATTCGTCGGCACTGGCGTTCGAAATCACCGGTCGTGGCGGCATGCGTGAAGCGGCCACCAAGGCAGGCATCAAGCTGCTCGAGCCAGTCATGAAGGTCGAAGTCGTCACCCCGGAAGATTATCTGGGTGATGTCATCGGCGATCTCAACTCGCGTCGTGGGCAGATCCAGGGCACCGATACGCGCGGCAACGCGCAGGTCATCGATGCGCAGGTTCCGCTTGCGAACATGTTCGGCTACGTCAACCAGCTGCGCTCGATGAGCCAGGGCCGTGCGCAATATTCGATGCAGTTCAGCCATTACGAGGAAGTGCCCTCGAACGTGGCGGAGGAGATCAAGCTGAAACTGGCTTGATTTATTCTTAAATGGCGCTAGTCAGCGCCGCTCACGGCTTGCGCTGGTCAGGCGCACACCGGCTAACGCTATTCGAAACGACAATTTTCTGGAAAGAGGTTCACGGCCATGGGTAAGGCAAAATTCGTCCGCGACAAACCGCACTGCAACATCGGCACCATTGGTCACGTTGACCATGGCAAGACGTCGCTGACGGCAGCCATCACCAAGGTGCTGGCCGAAACCGGCGGTGCCACCTTCACGTCGTACGACAATATCGACAAGGCGCCCGAAGAGCGTGAGCGCGGTATCACCATTTCGACGGCCCACGTCGAATACGAAACCGCTGCGCGCCACTATGCGCACGTCGATTGCCCCGGCCACGCCGATTATGTGAAGAACATGATCACCGGCGCTGCCCAGATGGATGGCGCGATCCTGGTTGTGTCGGCTACCGATGGCCCGATGCCGCAGACCCGCGAGCACATCCTGCTCGCCAAGCAGGTCGGCGTTCCCGCCATGGTCGTCTTCATGAACAAGGTCGACCTTGTTGATGACGCCGAAATCCTGGAACTGGTCGAACTCGAAATCCGCGAACTTCTCTCGAAGTATGATTTCCCGGGCGACGACATTCCGATCACCATGGGTTCGGCCGTGTGTGCCCTCGAAGGCAAGCGCGACGATATCGGTCATGATGCCGTGCTCAAGCTGATGACCACTGTTGACGAATATATCCCGCAGCCGGAGCGTGCGCTTGATCGTCCGTTCCTGATGCCGATCGAAGACGTGTTCTCGATCTCGGGCCGCGGTACCGTCGTTACCGGCCGTGTCGAATCGGGCATCGTCAAGGTTGGCGAAGAAATCGAAATCGTCGGCATCAAGGACACCCGCAAGACGGTGTGCACCGGCGTCGAAATGTTCCGCAAGCTGCTCGACCAGGGCCAGGCTGGCGACAACATCGGCGCACTGCTGCGCGGCGTTGGTCGTGACGACGTGGAACGCGGCCAGGTGCTCTGCAAGCCCGGCTCGATCAAGCCGCACACCGAGTTCACCTCGAGCGTGTACGTGCTGTCGAAGGACGAAGGTGGCCGTCACACGCCGTTCTTCGCCAACTATCGCCCGCAGTTCTACTTCCGCACCACCGATGTCACCGGCACCGTGGAGCTGCCGGAAGGTACCGAAATGGTCATGCCTGGCGACAACGTCGATCTGAAGGTCAAGCTGATCGCGCCGATCGCCATGGACCCGGGTCTGCGTTTCGCCATTCGTGAAGGCGGCCGCACCGTCGGCGCCGGCGTGGTTGCAACCATCATCAAGTAAGCGTATAGGGCCGCTTCCCCTGGGGAGCGGCCCGATTCGTCGGACGCACGATACCCTCCAGCGTCGTTGATTTAGTGGCCGGTGCAGCCCGCTCATATTGTGGGCAGTACCGGTCTCGAGCATTTGTCAGGTACTCATGGAAACGCAGAACATCCGCATCCGCCTCAAGGCTTTCGATCACCGTGTGCTCGATATGGCCACGGGCGAAATCGCCGACACGGCAAAGCGGACCGGTGCTGCCATTCGTGGCCCGATCCCGTTGCCGACGCGTTTCGAGAAGTTCACGGTGAACCGCTCGCCCCACGTCGACAAGAAGAGCCGTGAACAGTTCGAGGTGCGCACCTACAAGCGCCTTCTCGATATTGTTGACCCCACCCCGCAGACTGTCGACGCGCTCATGAAGCTCGATCTGGCCGCCGGCGTCGATGTGGAAATCAAGCTCGGCAAGTAATCGCCCAAGCAAAATACGCGGAGCGGCTTTTGCAAGGGTCACGCCCCTGTCCGGGTTTTCCGGCGGGGCCTCTGATAAGAAAGGAATTGGTCATGCGCACAGGCGTGATCGCGAAGAAGATGGGAATGACGCGGGTTTTCCGCGATGATGGCCGGCACGTTCCGGTCACCGTTCTCGCTCTCGAGAATAACCAGGTTGTTTCGGTCCGCACCACGGATGTTGACGGCTATGTCGCTGTCCAGCTCGGTGCCGGGACCCGCAAGGCCAAGAACACCACCAAGCCCGAGCGCGGCCACTTCGGCAAGGCGCAGGTCGAGCCCAAGGCCAAGGTCGCTGAATTCCGCGTGTCGGAAGACGCGCTGCTGGAAACTGGCGCAACCATTTCGGCTGATCATTTCGTTGCCGGCCAACTGGTCGACGTCACCGGCGTCACCCAGGGCAAGGGCTTCCAGGGCGGTATGAAGCGCTGGGGCTTCGGCGGTCTGCGCGCCACCCACGGGGTGTCGGTATCGCACCGCTCGCTCGGTTCGACTGGCCAGCGCCAGGATCCGGGCAAGGTCTTCAAGGGCAAGAAGATGGCCGGCCACATGGGCGACAAGCAGCGCACCCAGCAGAATCTTGAAATCGTGTCGACCGATGTCGAGCGCGGCCTGTTGTTCGTCCACGGCTCGGTGCCGGGGTCGAAGGGCGGTTGGCTGCTCATCAAGGATGCGGTCAAGGTGGCGCGCCACGCTGATGCGCCTTATCCGGCCTCGTTGAAGATGGCCGCCAATGATGTGGTTCCGGTCGCGGTTGAAGCCGTCGTCGAAACCACCACCGAAACCACGGAGGCCTGAGGCACATGAAGGTTCAGGTCAAAACCCTGGCCGCGGCTGACGCCGGCGAGATCGAACTGTCTGAAGCCGTTTTCGGCAAGGAACCGCGGCTCGACATTCTCCACCGCGTCGTCACTTGGCAGCTTGAAAAGCGTCGTGGCACCGCCCGCGGAGCGCGTGAGCGCTCCGACGTGCAGCGCACCGGCAAGAAGCTGGGCAACCAGAAGGGTGGTGGTACCGCCCGTCACGGCAACCGCGCCGCGCCGCAGTTCATCGGCGGCGGCAAGGCCCATGGTCCCCGCGTTCGTGACTTCAACCCGGGTCTCAACAAGAAGATCCGCACCCTCGGACTCGCCACCGCCCTGTCGGTCAAGGCGGCCGAAGGCAAACTGGTCATCCTGGAAGACTTCACGATCGCCGAAGCCAAGACAAAGTCGATGGTCGCGATCCTCGCCGGCCTTGGCATCAAGTCGGGCCTGTTCATCGACGGCGCCGAAGTCAACACCGGCTTCCGCTTGGCGACCAGCAACGTTCCGCACATCGACGTGCTGCCGGCGATCGGCGCCAACGTCTATGACATTCTCAACCACGACACGCTGGTCCTGACCCGCGCTGCCGTCACGGCACTGGAGGCCCGGGTCAATGGCTAAGCCGCAGCCCACGCCGATTGACCTGAAGCATTACGACATTGTCGTGAAGCCGGTCATTACGGAAAAATCGACACTCGTCAGCGAATACAACCAGGTTGTGTTCAAGGTTGCCAATTCGGCCTCCAAGCCGGAAATCAAGGCCGCGGTCGAGGCTCTGTTCAGCGTCAAGGTCCTGAGCGTCAACACGCTCATCCAGAAGGGCAAGACGAAGCGCTGGAAGGGCAAGGAATACCGCCGCTCCGACGAGAAGAAGGCCATTGTCACGCTCGCCGATGGCGATCGTATCGATGTGACCACGGGGATCTGATCCGATGGCATTGAAGACCTATAATCCGACCAGCCCGGGCCGTCGCGGCCTGATCCTGGTCGACCGCTCGGGCCTGTTCAAGGGGCGTCCTGTCAAGCAGCTGACCGAAGGTCTGCGCAAAACCGGTGGCCGCAACAACATGGGCCACGCCACCGCGCGCGGCATCGCCGGCGGCCACAAGCAGCTGTACCGCATGATTGATTTCAAGCGGCGCACCTGGGATGTGGTGGCCACTGTTGAGCGTCTCGAATATGATCCCAACCGTTCGGCTTTCATCGCACTGGTGAAGTATCCCGACGGCAACCAGCAGTATATCATCGCGCCGCAGCGTCTCGCTGTCGGTGACGTGGTCACCGCTGGCAAGAAGGTCGATGTCAAACCGGGCAATGCCATGGAAATCGGCTCGATGCCGGTCGGCACGATCGTCCACAATGTCGAGTTGAAGCCCGGCAAGGGTGGCCAGATGGCACGCGCTGCGGGCACGTTTGTGCAGGTCGTGGGTCGCGACAAGGGTATGGTGATCATCCGCCTGAACTCGGGTGAACAGCGCTATGTCCGTTCGGATTGCATGGCCACCGTTGGTGCCGTGTCCAACCCGGACAACAGCAACACCAATCTCGGCAAGGCCGGTCGCAACCGTTGGCTTGGCCATCGTCCGTTGACCCGCGGTGTCGCCAAGAACCCTGTCGATCACCCGCATGGTGGTGGTGAAGGCCGGACTTCGGGTGGCCGTCATCCGGTCACGCCATGGGGCAAGCCGACCAAGGGTGCCAAGACGCGTTCGAACAAGTCGACCGACCGGATGATCATCCGTTCGCGTCACGCCAAGAAGAAGAGGTAAGGCCAGATGAGCCGTTCCGTCTGGAAGGGTCCCTTCGTGGATCTCAACGTGCTGAAGAAGGCCGAAGCCGCGCAGGCTGGCGGCGGTGGGCGGGGTCCGATCAAGACCTGGTCGCGCCGTTCGACGATCCTGCCGCAGTTCGTCGGCCTGACCTTCAGTGTCTATAATGGCAAGAAGTTCATCCCGGTCTCGGTCAACGAAGACATGGTCGGCATGAAGTTGGGTGAATTCGCGCCAACGCGCAACTTCCCCGGCCACGCCGCCGACAAGAAGGGCAAGCGCTGATGTCGAAGCCGAAATCTCCCCGCAAGGTCGGTGACCGCGAGGCGCTGGCTGTGGCGACGTCGATCCGTGGCTCGGCCTACAAGCTGAACCTGGTCGCCGGGTTGATCCGTGGCCGCAAGGTCGGTGAAGCGCTCAACATCCTGCAGTTTTCGACCAAAGCAATGGCCGTTGACGTTCGCAAGGTGCTGGCTTCTGCCGTCGCTAACGCTGAAAACAACCATAACCTCGATGTCGATGCGCTTATCGTCAAGGAAGCCAGCGTCGGCAAGGCGCTGGTGATGAAGCGCTTCACGCCACGCGCTCGTGGTCGTGCCGCGCGCATCGAAAAGCCGTTCAGCCGTCTGCGTGTCGTCGTTCGCGAATTGGGTGACGACGCTGGGAGTGATGCATAATGGGTCATAAAACCTCCCCGATTGGTCTGCGCCTGCAGATCAACCGCACTTGGGACAGCCGTTGGTTCGCCGCGGGTGACGATTATGGTCGCTTGCTGCTCGAAGATCTGCGGATCCGTGAATTCATCCTGAAGAACCACGGCCAGGCCGCGATTTCGAAGGTGGTGATCGAACGTCCTGCCAAGCTGTGCCGCGTGTCGATCTATGCCGCCCGCCCGGGCGTTATCATCGGCAAGAAGGGTGCGGATATCGAAAAGCTGCGCAAGCAGATCGCATCGATGACCCGCAGCGACGTTTCGCTCAACATCGTTGAAATTCGCAAGCCTGAAATCGATGCCAAGCTCGTTGGCCAGGGTGTCGCCGACCAGCTCGAACGCCGTATCGCCTTCCGTCGCGCCATGAAGCGTGCGGTGCAGTCGGCGCTTCGGCTTGGAGCTGAAGGCATCAAGATCACGTGTTCGGGCCGCCTCGGCGGCGCCGAAATCGCACGCACCGAATGGTATCGCGAAGGCCGGGTGCCGCTGCACACGCTGCGCGGCAATGTCGATTACGCCGAATCCCAGGCGCACACTGCTTATGGTGTTTGCGGGATCAAGGTGTGGATCTTCAAGGGCGAAATCCTTGGGCACGACCCGATGGCGCAGGACCGTCTGATGATGGAATCGCAGACCTCCGGCGTCCGTCCGGCTCGCTGAGGAACAGGTAAATGTTGCAACCAAAGCGCACCAAATTCCGCAAGCAGTTCAAGGGTCGCATCCATGGCGATGCCAAGGGCGGCACCGCGCTCAACTTCGGCGCCTTCGGGTTGAAGGCGATGGAGCCCGAGCGGATTACCGCGCGCCAGATCGAAGCTGCTCGCCGGGCGATTTCGCGTCACATCAAGCGCGCCGGCCGGTTGTGGATTCGCATCTTCCCGGACGTTCCGGTCACCTCGAAGCCTGCCGAAGTCCGCATGGGCAAGGGCAAGGGCAACCCGGAATTCTGGGTTGCGCGCGTCAAGCCGGGCCGGATCATGTTCGAACTCGACGGCGTGCCGCATGAAGTGGCCGAGGGCGCGTTCGAACGCGCGGCAGCCAAGCTGCCGATCAAGGTCAAGATGGTCGTTCGCCTCGGCGAAACCATCGGTGCTCAGGACTGATAGAATGGCACAGATCAAGCAAGCGGACCTCAAGGTCCAGACCGACGACCAGCTCGCGACGGCGCTCCAGGAGCTCAAGCGCGAGCAGTTCAACCTGCGTTTCCAGTCGGCTACCGGCCAGCTGGAAAAGCCAGGCCGTATTCGTGAGGTGCGCCGCACCATCGCGCGCATCAAGACGCTGCAGCATGGTCGCAAGATCATCGCGTCGCAGCAGGGAGCATAAGCCATGCCGAAACGCGTCCTGCAGGGCACCGTTGTGTCCGACAAGGGTGACAAGACGGTTGTCGTTCTGATCGAGCGCAAGGTTGCGCACCCGGTCTATGGCAAGATCATCCGTCGGTCGAAGAAGTATCACGCCCATGACGAGGGCAATGTCATCAAGGCTGGAGACACCGTCCGCATTGAAGAATGCGCGCCGCTGTCCAAGCTTAAGACATGGAAAGTTCTGGAGAAGGTCGGCTGATGACCACTCGCAATTTTGAAGAAGGATCGAACACATGATCCAGATGCAGACGAACCTCGATGTGGCGGACAACAGCGGCGCCAAGCGGGTGATGTGCATCAAGGTGCTGGGCGGATCGAAGCGTCGCTTTGCCGGCGTCGGCGATGTCATCGTCGTTTCGATCAAGGAAGCAGCACCCAAGGGCAAGGTGAAGAAGGGTGACGTGCACCGCGCCGTTGTCGTGCGCACCGCCAAGGACATCCGCCGGGCCGATGGCTCGGTCATCCGTTTCGATGGCAATGCGGCCGTTTTGATCAACAAGAACGAGGAGCCGATCGGCACCCGTATCTTTGGGCCAGTGGTGCGCGAACTGCGCGCGACGGGGCACATGAAGATCATCAGCCTCGCGCCGGAGGTGCTGTAATGAGCGCCGCCAAGATCAAGAAGGGCGACAAGGTCGTCATCCTGTCCGGTAAGGACAAGGGCAAGCACGGTGAAGTCACCAGGGTTAGCCCGAAGGAAGGCAAGGTTGTCGTTGGCGGCATCAATATGATGACGCGTCACAAGAAACCCTCGCAGCAGGATCCCCAGGGCGGGCTGGAGCGCATTGAAGCGCCGATGCACGTTTCGAAGGTGGCAATCGAGGACCCGAAGACCGGCAAGCCGACTCGCGTTGGTTTCAAGGTCCTTGAAGATGGTCGCAAGGTGCGTGTCGCCAAGCGGTCTGGAGAGCAGATCGATGGCTGACCTAGAAAACCTGACCCGGATGCAGCAACTGTACGTGGACACGGTCCGCGCCCAGATGATCGAGCAGTTCGGCTACAAGAACCTCATGCAGGTTCCGCGGATCGAAAAGATCGTCTTGAACATGGGCGTTGGCGAAGCCACCCAGGACAAGAAGAAGGTCGATAAGGCTGCCGAGGAAATGGCGTTGATTGCAGGGCAGAAGCCCGTCATCACCAAGGCCAAGAAGTCGGTCGCCACCTTCAAGCTGCGTGAAGGCATGCCGATTGGCTGCAAGGTCACGCTGCGTCGCGAACGCATGTATGAATTTCTTGATCGGTTGATCACCGTGGCACTGCCGCGTGTCCGCGATTTCCGTGGGCTCAACCCCAAGTCGTTCGACGGTCGTGGCAATTATGCCATGGGCCTGAAGGAACAGATCATCTTCCCCGAGATCAATTACGACAAGATCGACAGCGTCCGGGGCATGGACGTGATCATCACCACATCAGCGAAGACCGACGACGAAGCCCGTGCGCTGCTCAAGGCATTTGGGTTCCCGTTCATCCAGCCCGCTGCTGACAAGAAGGCTGCCTGACATGGCCAAGCTCTCATCGATCAACAAGAACGAGCGTCGCAAGGCGCTGGTCGTCAAATATGCCGGCAAGTTCGCCGTCCTCAAGGCAATCGCCAACGACGAAAATCGTGACGACAACGAGCGCCTGATGGCCCGCCTGAAGATGGCGGAACTGCCGCGCAACGCCAATCCGACGCGGGTGCGCAACCGTTGCGAGCTTACCGGCCGCAGCCGTGCTTATTACCGCAAGTTCAAGCTTTCGCGCATCATGCTCCGCGAACTGGCCAACAAGGGCCTGATTCCCGGCGTGACGAAGTCGAGCTGGTAGGACCGCAAGATGTCGATGACCGACCCCCTTGGTGATATGCTCACCCGGATCCGCAATGGCCAGCAGGCCAAGAAGGATTCAATTCTCACCCCGGCCTCCAAGCTGCGTGCCCGCGTCCTCGACGTGTTGCAGCGCGAAGGCTATATCCGTGGCTATTCCGAAGCCAATGCCGGCACCGCAACCGCGGCGCTGCGCATCGATCTGAAGTATTTCGAAGGCAAGCCTGCGATCCAGCATATCGCGCGTGTTTCGAAGCCGGGTCGCCGCGTCTATTCGGGCGCCACTGAACTGCCGCGGGTCCGCAACGGCCTCGGTATCGTCATTGTTTCGACGCCAAAGGGTGTTCTGTCCGACGCGGAAGCGCGCGAACAGAATGCTGGCGGCGAAGTCCTCTGCCAGGTGTTTTAAGCCATGTCGCGTATTGGGAAAAAGCCCGTGCCGGTACCGGCCGGAGTCACCGCTTCGGTTGATGACCGGGTACTTTCGGTCAAGGGTCCGAAGGGCGTCATGTCGATGCCGATGTCTGATGACATCAGCTATGATATCAGCGAAGGCCAGATTGCCGTCACCCCGGCCAATGAAACCAAGCGGGCTCGTGCCTTTTGGGGCATGCAGCGTACCCTGGTGTCGAACTTGGTCATCGGTGTTTCGGACGGCTTCATCAAGGTCCTTGAAATCACCGGCGTTGGTTATCGCGCTTCGGTGCAGGGTACCAATCTGAAGCTGCAGCTTGGCTACAGCCATGATGTCGATTTCGCCATTCCGGACGGCATCACCATTAAGACGCCGGACCAGACGACGGTTGAAATCTCGGGCAGCGATAAGCAGCGCGTGGGCCAGGTTGCCGCCGAAATCCGGCGCTGGCGCAAGCCCGAACCCTACAAGGGCAAGGGTATCAAGTATCGCGGCGAGAAAATCTTCCGCAAGGAAGGGAAGAAGAAGTAATGGCCAAGCTTTCGCTTTTCGATCAGCGCCGTCGGCGCGTCCGCACCGCGCTGCGTGCCAAGGGCGGCGCTCGTCCGCGCTTGTCGATCCATCGCACCTCGCAGCACATTTACGCCCAGGTCATCGACGATGCCCGTGGCGTGACGGTGGCTTCGGCGTCGACGCTGGAAAAGGATGTTCGCGACGTCACGGGTGCGACCAAGGATGCGGCAGCAGCGGTCGGCAAGCGTCTTGCCGAACGCGCCAAGGCAGCCGGCGTGTTGCAGGTTGTGTTCGATCGTGGCGGTTTCATCTTCCACGGCCGCGTCAAGTCGCTGGCCGATGGTGCCCGCGAAGGCGGATTGGAGTTTTAATCGATGGCTGACGAAATCCAGAACGCCGGTGCGCCCGGTGGCGGTGCTCCAGGTGGCGGCCCGGGCGGCGAACGTCGCGGACGCGGCGGCCCCGGCGGCGGTGCCGGTCGTGGGCGTGGTCCCGGGGGCGGCAATGATCGTGATCGTGGTGGCCGCGGTCGCCGCGATGGTAACACGCCGGCCGAGGCTGGCGGTGAAGAACTGGTTGAAAAGCTAGTTCACATCAACCGTGTGTCCAAGACGGTAAAGGGCGGCAAGCGCTTCGGTTTCGCCGCGCTCGTCGTTGTTGGCGACGCCAAGGGTCGGGTCGGTTTCGGTCACGGCAAGGCACGCGAAGTGCCGGAAGCTATCCAGAAGGCGACGGCTGCTGCCAAGAAAGCAATGGTCCGTGTGCCGTTGCGTGATGGCCGCACCCTGCACCATGATGGCGTTGGCCATTTCGGTGCCGGTCGCGTCTATGTCCGCTCGGCTACCCAGGGTACTGGCATCATCGCCGGCGGCCCAATGCGTGCCGTGTTCGAAGCGCTCGGCGTTGCCGATGTGGTCACCAAGTCGGTGGGCACCAGCAACCCCTATAACATGATCCGGGCGACCTTTGCGGCGCTTGGCGAACAGACCAGCCCCAAGGCAGTAGCGCAACGGCGCGGCAAGAAAATTGCCGATCTGATGGCGCGCCGCGGTGACGTTTCGGCACGTGTTGCCGAAGCCGATGCCGAAGCCGTCGCGTAAGGATTGACCAGATGGCTCAAGTCAAACTCACCCAGATTGGTTCGCCGATCCGTCGCGCGCCCAATCAGGAAGCAACGCTGGTCGGTCTCGGCCTCAACAAGATGCACAAGACGCGGGTCCTCGAGGACACGCCGTCGGTGCGCGGCATGATCGCCAAGGTGGCGCACATGCTCAAGGTCGAACCCGTCGCCTGAACTCCTTTGATAACCGGGCTTGACCGGGAACCGGCTTTTTCGTCAGAGAAAGTCATGGTTCCGGGCCACGCCCGGTTATCTGTTACTTCCCTGCGCGTCCAAAGCGAAAGCGAGTGCATCTCATGACCAAGCTCAACGATCTTCACGACAATCCCGGTGCCCGCAAGAGCCGCGTTCGCGTTGGTCGCGGTATCGGTTCCGGCGTCGGCAAAACCGCTGGTCGCGGCCAGAAGGGCCAGACCTCGCGTTCGGGTGTCGCCATCAAGGGTTTCGAAGGCGGCCAGATGCCGCTGCACATGCGGCTGCCGAAGCGCGGTTTCAACAACATCTTCCGCAAGGATTATTCCGAGCTCAACCTTGGTACGCTGCAGGCGATGGTTGACGCCGGTCGTCTCGACGCCACCGCGCTCATTGATGCGCAGGCGCTGGTCGATGCCGGTGTCCTCACCCATGTCCGTGATGGCGTTCGTCTGCTCGCCAAGGGCAGCCTGACTGCCAAAGTCACAATCAGCGTCGCCGGCGCCAGCGCGGCTGCCAAGGCCGCCGTCGAGGCCGCTGGTGGCACCGTCGTGCTGCCGGCGCCCAAGCCGGCGCCGCTCAGCCGTGACGAGCAAAAGGTTGCCCGCGCTGTGGCGCGTGAAGCCAAGGCCGCGGCGCTCAAGGCGGCTAAATAA
>CAJAHV010000033.1 GCA_903939555.1 uncultured Alphaproteobacteria bacterium
CTGTTCGACGCCGAGTTGCTGGCGCGGCTGGGGCGGCAGTTCGGCCCGGAGCGCATCAGCAGCGAAGCGATAGATCCGCCGCGGCTGGCGCTGGTCGGGTAACCGGTCGCAAGCCGTTTCCTGTCGCCGAAACCTGCGGACGGGGGAGGATAGGCTCCCGATTCAGCGATAGGGCGCCAGCAATGCGCCCATATCGACCCGTGCCTTGAGCCGGTTACCGAGCAGGAACAGCCCGGCGAATTTGCGTTGCAGGAATAATGTGTCGGCGGGCGGCAAGTGCCAGAAATTGCGGTCTGCAGCCATGGCCAGCCCTTCGTCGCGAATCTGCTTGGTCAAGTCGGTGGCGGCGAAATCGAACATTCCCGTCATGCGCAGCGGCACCATGCCGGTTTCGAACATGGCCATGATGCTGGTCTGGTGGTGTTCGGGCGTATCGGGGCCGAAAAAGCCGATGTCGAGCATGGCGTCGCGCGTACCGGCGCGAACCGCTGCGGGGTCGGGTGCCATGCCGGCGACGAGCAGACGGCGATAGCGATCGGCGACCTCCGGCCCGAATTGCCGGGTCGCGCCGAAATCGAGCAGCACCAGCCGGTCCTGCGCCCTGTCATAGCGGTAGTTGGCGAAATTGGGGTCGGTCTGCATGACTTGGAATTCGAACAATTCGCGCAGCAGCAGCCCGAGCAGCAGGGTCATGATGCGGTCGCGTGTCGCCTGCGGTGCGTCCTCCAGGCTTTCGACCGCGACGCCGGGGACGAAGTCCATGGCGAGGACATCGCTGGTCGTCAGATCGGCATGGAGGCCAGGGACGATGAAATCGGGCGCATCGCCGAGCAGACTGCCGAAGCGGGCGAGGCATTGTGCTTCGCGGGCGTAATCGGCTTCTTCGTGCAACTGGCGCTTGGCTTCGGACAGCAGCGGCGCAATGTCGAGGCTCGAGGGCATCATGCCGGTGAGCCGGACAAGGGTGGCGACATTGTCGACGTCGGAATCGATGCTCTGGCGCACACCAGGATATTGGATCTTGATGGCGACGTCGCGACCATCGCGTGTCTGGGCGCGATGCACCTGGCCTATCGACGCCGCCGCGATCGGCCGTACGTCGAACCGGGCAAAACGAGTGCGCCAGCCTTTACCCCATTGCTTGTCAAGTACCGTCTGCAACTGCGCCGGCGGCATGTGCTGGCCATCGGCACGCAGCCGGGCGAGGATGTCGGACAGTTCGGTCGGCACCAGATCGCTGCTGCCCATCGATAGCAATTGCCCCATCTTCATGGCGGCACCGCGCAGATGGGCCAATTGGCCGGTGATCGTCGCGGCATTGCCGGGGGTGAGCAGCAGGCCGGCAACGCTGGGCCGTTCGCCGCGCGCCAACGCCCGGGCGCCACCGGCAATCATGTTGCCGGCCACACCGCCTGCCATGCTGCCGAAGGCGGCGAGGCGTGCCAGCCGGCCGGAGGGTACGGCGCGGCCGCGAGAAGGGAAAGAGGCCATGCCGTCGCTCTAAGCGCCGGGGCAGGGCGCGCAATGTGTCATGATGCCCCCGGGAGGCAGGGGCGTTCAGATATCCGGGTTGAACACGTTCCAGCCCATGGCTTGCGCCAGTTCCTCCAGCGCCGCCGTGCCGAGCAGTGAGTTTCCCTGTGGCGACAGGCCCGGTGACCAGACCGCGATGCTGGCGCGGCCCGGCGCAATGGCGAGGATGCCGCCGCCGACCCCCGATTTGGCCGGCAGCCCGACCTGGAAGGCGAATTCGCCCGAGGCGTCATAATGGCCGCAAGTCAGCATCAGCGCGTTCAGCCGCCGGGCGCGCTCGGGAGAGACAACGCTCCGGCCGCTGCGCGGATCGACGCCACCATGCGCAAGGAAGCGCCCGGCGCGCGCCAGTTGCCGGCACGACATGGCGATGGCGCACTGGTGGAAATAGACATCGAGCGTCGAGGCGACCGGGCCGTCAATGGTGCCGAAGGCCTTCATGTAGTTACCCAGCGCGGCATTGCGAAAGCCGGTGGCGGCCTCGGAATAGGCGACGGCGCCATCCACCGCGATGCTGTCGTCCCCGGCCAGTCCGCGGATGAGGCGCAGTATGTCGCCGATGCCTTCGCGGGTGCCTTGGGCGATCAGGTCGGTGACGGCGATGGCGCCGGCGTTTATGAACGGGTTGCGCGGCCGCCCGCCTTCGGCCTCGAGCTGGACGATGGAGTTGAAGGCGCTGCCCGAAGGCTCGCGGCCCACCCGGTCCCAGACCCGGTCGCCGCCGCGCGACAGTGCTTCGACCAATGCGAACAACTTGCTGACCGACTGGATGGAAAACGCCGTGTCGGCATCGCCGGCGACATGTTCGGTGCCATCGGCGGCGATCACTGCAATGCCGAAATGATCGGCCGACACCTTGGCGAGTTCGGGGATATAATCGGCGACCGTGCCGCGCGGCTTGGCGTGCGCCATGCGGCCGGCGATTTCCGCCACAATCCTTGCCAGATCGGCCATGGTCTCAGTTCCCCCCGACGAATGCCACCACCTTCCCAAAACCCGCCCCGAAACACCAGTGTCCGCGAAAATATGAGTGGCACTTGAATTTCGCGTAGTGTAACAACGCGATAGTGGGGATGGAGTCGAGTCGTGCGGCAAGCGCGACCGCTATTGGGAGACGAAGCGATGGCCACGCAGCCGAACCTTACCGCCGATAAGGCCATGAAGCACACTGTCCCGCGCGAGGATTTCCAGATGGTCTGGCCGTTGCCGCCTCGCCACCGCCCGAACCTCAAGGATTACAGCGCCGCGTCGCTGGCCGCCTATCTTGCCACCGCGCCGCTCGATGAAGTCGACATCGCCGACCCGATGTATTGGGAAACCGATACGCACTGGACCTATTTCAAGCGCCTGCGCGACGAATCGCCGATCCATTTCACCGGGCTGAACGCCAATCGCCACCGCGGCTATTGGTCGGTGACGCGCTGGGCCGATGTCATGGCGGTCGACACCAACCACCAGGTCTTCTCGTCCGACGCCCATCTCGGCGGCATCACGCTGTTCGACATGGACCAGGATTTCATCATGCCGATGTTCATCGCCATGGACCAACCCAAGCATGATGTGCAGCGCCGTGCCGTCAACCCGATCGTTTCGGGCCAGAATCTAGCCGATTTTGAAACGCTGATCCGCGCGCGCACCCAAGAGGTACTCGACGGCCTGCCGCGCGGCGAAGTCTTCGATTGGGTCGATCGCGTCTCGATCGAACTGACCAGCCGCATGCTGGCGACGCTGTTCGATTTTCCACAGGAACATCGCCGCAAGCTGACCTATTGGTCCGACATCGCGACCGCCGATCCCGAAGTGCCGGGCAATCTGCAGAAGGATGAGCGCCAGGGCGTGCTGATGGGCATGCTGCAGGAATTCATGGGCCTGTGGAACGAGCGGGTGAATCTTGCAGAGCCCAAGGGCGACCTGATCTCGATGCTCGCGCACAATCCGGCGACACGCTACATGCCGCCGATGGAGTTCATGGGCAATCTGGTGCTGCTGATCGTCGGCGGCAATGACACGACCCGCAATTCCATCACCGGCGGGTTGAAGTTCCTCAATGACAACCCGGCCGAATATCAGAAGCTGCGCGAAAACCCGGCGCTGATCGAATCGCTGGTTTCCGAGATCATCCGCTACCAGACCCCGCTGGCACACATGCGCCGTACCGCGCTTGAGGACACCATCCTCGGCGGCCAGCACATCCGCAAGGGCGACAAGGTGGTGATGTGGTATGTCTCTGGCAACCGTGACGAGCGCGCCATTGAAAACCCCGATGCCTTCATCATCGACCGGCCGCGCGCCCGCCAGCATATGTCGTTCGGTTTCGGCATCCACCGTTGCGTCGGCAACCGGCTGGCCGAACTGCAATTGAAGATCCTGTGGGAAGAAATCATGAAGCGCTTCGACAATATCGAGGTGGTGGCGGAACCGGAACGGGTGCCTTCGGCCTTTGTGAAGGGCTATAAATCGCTGATGGTCCGTATTCCGGCCTGATTTCACCGACAACATTCACTTACCAGGACGTGTCATGGCGAAGATAACCTATATCGAATTCAACGGCGCCGAGCATGTTGTCAACGTGTCAGACGGCATTTCGTTGATGGAAGGCGCGCTGGGCAATGGCGTGCCGGGTATCGACGGCGATTGCGGTGGCAATGCCGCGTGCGCGACCTGTCATGTCTACATCGACCCGGCCTGGGTGCCGAAAACCGGCACGATGACCGATATGGAAGCTGACATGCTTGATCTTGCCGATGGCCGCCAGGACAACAGCCGGCTGGCGTGCCAGATCCATGCGTCGGCGGCACTCGACGGTCTGGTGGTGCGGATGCCCGAGACGCAGCATTGAAGCGCCGCGAGCGCCCAGTGACAGCTAAGCGCTGACGGCTGCGAAATTGGCCGCCGGGCCGGATTGCGCTTGTTTCGTGCGTGCCTGTCTGATGGATCGGCTTGGCGTTGCCGCAACGCGACCTGCCGGCGTGACCACCGGTCGTTGCGCAACCTCGCGACTTCGCCACTCGTTTGCGCTAGGCCCTAGCCATCATTCCAGCGGAAGTCTTACCATGCGCACGCTTTTCCTCGTCACGACATTGCTCCTTGCCGTTCCAGTCTGTGCTGAACCCGTGCCAAGCCGCGCCCCCAATGTGCCGGAATTCAAGCCGGCCTTTGCCGACCAGACCCGCGCCGAAGCGGTTATCACTGCCGCCAAACTCACCGTCACCGAAGTCGCCACCGGCCTGAAAAGCCCTTGGGGCATCGCTTTGCTGCCCGATGGTCGGGCGCTGGTGACCGAAAAGAACCCCGGCGCGATCCGGATCATCGGGCGTGACGGCAGCATCTCGCCGGCCATTGTCGGGCTGCCGGCGGTCGACGCGCGCGGGCAGGGCGGCATGATGGGCATTGCACTCCCGCCGAAGGGCGAAGTGCCGAACACGGTATTCTGGACCTATGCCGAGCCGCGCCCATCTGCCACGGGAATAACCGGCAACGGCCTCGCCGTGGCACGCGGCGTGCTCGTCGATGGCCCCGAGCCACGCATGATGGATGTGAAGGTCATTTTCCGGGTCCAGCCGACGCTCGATTCGGTGCAGCATTTCGGTGGCCGGCTGGTATTCGCCCCCGATGGCACGCTGTTCGTGACGCTGGGCGAACGTTCGAAGCTGCCTGGCCGGGTGCAGGCGCAGGACCTGGCCAGCGATTTCGGCAAGATCGTCCGCATCAACCGGGATGGCAGCATCCCTAAAGACAATCCCTTGATCGGCAAACCCAGCGCGCGGCCGGAAATCTGGAGCTATGGCCATCGCAACGTGCTGGCCGCCGCGCTCGATAGCAAGGGCCGGCTGTGGGAATCGGAAATGGGCCCGCAGGGTGGCGATGAACTCAATCTCGTCGCCCGCGCGAAAGATTATGGTTGGCCGACAATCACCTATGGTGAAGAATATACCGGCGCCCCAATTGGCGCTGCGATCACGCAACAGGCCGGCATGGAACAGCCGGTCTATTATTGGGACCCGGTGATCGCGCCATCGGGCATGGTCGTTTACAGCGGCAAGCTGGTGCCGGAATGGCGCGGCAACATCCTCATCGGCGGGCTGGCAGTACGATCGCTGGTGCGGCTGGTGCTGAAGGGTGACAAGGTCGTCGGTGAGGAACGGCTGCTGACCGACCGCAAGGAACGCATCCGCGATGTCGTCGAAGGCCCGGATGGCGCGCTGTGGCTGGTCACCGATGCCCCCGACGGCAAATTGCTTAAGGTCACGGCCGCCAACTAATCACCGTGGCTTGACCCGCGACGCCCCCGTCGCTATGGCCGCGCTTCCGGTAATGACGCCGGAAACCCCATGCAGGGGCAACCCATCCGGTGTCGGTATAACAGCCGAACATCCCCTGCAGCGGTCCAACCGGATAGAGGAGAGAGAGCTATGGCGGCACCCGTCGTCACGATGGCGCAGCTTTTGGAAGCCGGCGCCCACTTCGGCCACCAGACCCACCGCTGGAATCCGAAGATGAAGCCTTACATCTTTGGTGATCGCAACGGCGTTCACATCATCGATCTGTCGCAGAGCGTGCCGCTGTTCGCCCGCGCGCTCGACTTCGTCCGCAGCGCGGTGCAGGCCGGTGGCAAGGTGCTGTTCGTCGGAACCAAGCGCCAGGCGCAGGATCCGATCGCCGAAGCGGCGCGTCGCTGCGGTCAGCATTATGTCAACCATCGCTGGCTGGGCGGCATGCTCACCAATTGGAAGACCATCTCGGGCTCGATCAAGAAGTTCAAGCAGCTCGAAGAGCAGCTGGCAGGCGACACCGTCGGCCTGACCAAGAAGGAAATCCTCAAGCTCACCCGCGAGCGTGACAAGTTCGAACTGTCGCTCGGCGGCATCCGCGACATGGGCGGGTTGCCCGATGTGATCTTCATCATCGACGTCAACAAGGAAGAGCTGGCCGTCAAGGAAGCCAATGTGCTGGGTATCCCGGTCGTGGCGATTCTCGACACCAACACCGACCCTTCGGGCATCGCTTTCCCGGTGCCGGGCAATGATGACGCCAGCCGCGCTATCCTGCTCTATGTCAACGCCATTGCCGACACGGTGATCGAGGCCCGCCAGGGTCGCGCCGCCGACCGTGGTATCGACATCGGAGCGATGGAAGAAGCGCCGGTTGAATATGCTCTGGAAGCGCCGGTTGACGCGCCCTTCGAGGCACCTGCTGCTGAAGCACCTGCCGCTGAAGCGGTCGCCGAAGCCTGATCGGCTGAAGCCGGCCTTCAGGCTGGTTGATCCAAGCGAAGACCGCCGGGCGCAGCTACTGCGCCCGGCGGTTTCGCGGAGAGAGTTCTCGAAGCTGTAACATTGGCCGTGCAACGGCCATCCGAACCCCAAGAGGAGCCAATATCATGGCCGATATCACCGCTGCGATGGTAAAGGACCTGCGCGACCGTACCGGCGCAGGCATGATGGACTGCAAGAAGGCATTGAACGAAACCGCCGGTGACATGGAAGCCGCCGTCGACTGGCTGCGCACCAAGGGCCTTGCCGCCGCCGCCAAGAAGGCCGGGCGCACCGCCGCCGAAGGCCTGATCGGCGTCACTGTCGCCGGCAAGCGCGGTGCCATGGTCGAAGTCAATTCCGAAACCGATTTCGTCGCCAAGAACGAAACCTTCCAGGGTTTTGTGCGCACCGTCACCGCGATTGCCGCCGAACTGGGCAGCGATGTCGCCGCCCTGCTTGCCGCGTCTTATCCCGAAAGCGATGGCAGCGTGCATGACAAGCTCACGCACAACGTTGCGACCATCGGCGAGCATCAGACGCTGCGCCGCGCCGCGATCGTCGATGTCAACCAGGGCATCGTCACCTCCTATGTCCACAATGCCACGGCATCGGGACTGGGCAAGATCGGCGTGCTCGTCGGACTCGAATCATCGGCATCGGCCGAAGCGCTCGAACCGCTGGGCAAGCAGATTGCCATGCACATCGCCGCCGCCAACCCGTTGGCGCTCGATGAAACCGGCCTCGACCAGGCGCTGGTCGAGCGCGAACGCGCTATCGCCCGTGAAAAGGCCGCCACCTCGGGCAAATCCGCCGAAATCATTGAAAAAATGATCGAAGGCGGCGTGCGCAAATACGCCCAGGAAAATTCGCTGCTGACCCAGGTCTTTGTCATCGATGGCAAGACCAAGATCGCCGATGTCGTCGCCAACGCTGCCAAGGCCGCCGGCACCGCCATCACGATCAGCAGCTTTGTCCGCCTCCAGCTCGGTGAAGGCATCGAGCGCGAGGAAAAGGACTTTGCCGCGGAAGTCGCCGCAGCCGCCGGCATCTGATCAGGTCGGGCCGGCCATCGTGCCGGCCCGACCAACAAGCTTGGCAGCGCCGCGCGCGCTGGCTAGGGTGGCGCTCGGCGTATTTGCGGACAATGGGGAGTTGAGGGTCAATCATGCCAGCGTCCCGCTATAAACGCATCCTGCTCAAGCTGTCGGGCGAAGCGGCGATGGGCGATGAAGCCTTCGGCATCGATCCTGCTACGGTTGCGCGTGTCGCCGGTGAGGTGAAGGTGGCGCATGACGCCGGCTATGAATTATGTCTCGTCATTGGTGGCGGCAACATCTTTCGTGGCATCGCTGGTTCGGCGAAGGGCATGGACCGCACAACCGCTGACTATATGGGCATGTTGGCGACCATAATGAACGCCTTGGCGATGCAGGACGCGCTCGAACAATTGGGGGTCGATACGCGAGTGCAATCGGCGATTCCGATGGCATCGGTGTGTGAGCCCTATATCCGCCGTCGCGCCGAACGGCACATCGAAAAGGGCCGGGTCGTGATCTTTGCCGCCGGCACCGGCAGCCCGTTTTTCACGACTGACAGCGGCGCTGCCTTGCGTGCCGCCGAAATGCGCTGCGATGCGCTGTTCAAGGGCACATCGGTCGATGGCGTCTATGATGCCGACCCCAAGAAGATTCCCGGCGCCAAGCGTTATGACCGCGTCAGCTATTCGACCGTGCTTGCCAATGATCTCAAGGTCATGGACGCTTCGGCGGTATCGCTGTGCCGTGACAACGACATACCTATTGTGGTTTTCAACATTCGCGAACCCGGCGCGCTGGCCGCGGTCCTCGACGGCAGTGCGCTGTCGACGATCGTCACCAATGATGCGGCGGTCAAATCAGGAGAACGGGCCAATGGCTGACTTCGAACCCGGCCCGTGGAAGGCCGATCTGGAACGCCGCACCACCGGGGCTATCGAAGCGCTCAAGCACGATCTTGCCGGTTTGCGCACCGGACGCGCCAATACCAGCCTGCTCGATCCGGTAACGGTCGAAGTCTATGGCTCGGCCATGCCGCTGTCGCAGGTTGCAACGGTGACGGCGCCCGAGCCGCGGATGCTTTCGGTGCAGGTGTGGGATCGCTCGAACGTCACGCCCGTCGAAAAGGCGATCCGATCAGCCGGCCTCGGGCTTAACCCGATCACCGACGGGCAAACGCTTCGCCTGCCGATCCCCGACATGACCGAGGAGCGCCGCAAGGAAATGGCCAAGCTCGCCTCGACCTATGCCGAAAAGGCCAAGATCGCGGCACGTAACGTCCGTCGCGACGGGATGGAAGTACTGAAAACCGCCGAAAAGAAGGGCAAGATCAGCCAGGACGAACAAAAGCGCCACGAAACCGAAGTCCAGAAGATCACCGACAAGGCCATCGTCGATATTGATGCTGCCACCACCGCCAAGGAGAAGGAAATCCTCGGCAAGTGACCCGCGCGGTCGCCTCGCATGACGGTGGAGACGGAGCCAGGCTGCGTCACCTCGCCATAATCATGGACGGCAATGGCCGCTGGGCCAAGGCGCGCCGCCTGCCGCGCATCGCCGGGCATCGTGCCGGTGTGGAAGCCGTGCGCCGTGTTGTCGAGGCGGCGCCCGATCTGGGTATCGAATTCCTGACGCTCTATGCTTTCTCGACCGAGAATTGGAAGCGCCCGGCCGATGAGGTGAGCGACCTGATGGGATTGCTGCGCCATTATATCCGTTCGGAAATAAACGACCTGCACAAGAATGGCGTCCGGCTCGATTTCATTGGCGATTACTGTGCGTTGCAGCCCGATCTCGTCAAATTGCTTGAAGACGCGCGGACGCTGACTGCTGGCAATCGCCGGATGACGCTAGTCATGGCGCTGAATTATGGCGGGCAGGATGAACTGGCGCGCGCGGCGCGGGCGCTTGCCGCCGATGTTGCCGCCGGCCGGCTCGATCCGGCGGCAATCGATGTCGCGGCGCTCGCCGGGCGGCTCGATACTGCACACATGCCGCCGCCCGATCTGGTGCTGCGCACCTCTGGCGAAATGCGGCTTTCGAACTTCCTGCTCTGGCAATCGGCCTATGCCGAATTCGTCGCGACCGATACGCTGTGGCCCGATTTCGACCGCGCCGCGCTGACCGACACGGTGGCCGAATTCGCGACGCGTGAGCGGCGCTTTGGCGGGCGCTGACACGCCGCCGGCGCGGGCCGGCAATCCCTTGCTCAAGCGCATCGTTACCGGCGTGGTGCTGATCATCGTCGCGTTGGCGGCGGTGCGTTTCGGCGGCAGCTTTTTCACCGCGCTGATCGCGGTGGCGACATTGATCATGTTTGCCGAATGGGCGGTGATGCACGGGCTGGGGCGGCTGGTGATGCGCGCCGGGCTGGCGATCCTGGCCGGCGTTATCATGCTGATGGCGCTCGGCCGCTGGAACGAAGCGTTGTTGCTCACTGGCTTCGGCGCGATGATCCTGGGCGTATTTGCCGCCACGTTGGGTAGCAAGCCGGCAGCAGCCGGGGCGGTGCGCGGGCAGATCGACAGCATCGGCGGGCGGTTTGCAGCGGCCGGTATCCTCTATTGCGGCCTACCGGCGGTATCGCTGATCTGGCTGCGCGGTCTGACGCTCGGGCTCGAAGCGGTAATCTTCCTGCTACTGTGTGTCTGGGCGGCTGATATCATCGCCTTTTTCACTGGCCGCGCGCTGGGTGGCCCCAAGTTGGCGCCGGCGATCAGCCCGAACAAGACCTGGTCGGGCGCCATTGGCGGCGTGCTCGGCGCCATCGTCATCGCCGGCGGCACGGCGGCGCTGTGGCTGACCGGGCTGGGCGGCAAGGGTTTCGGCTGGTTCTTCGCGCTGGCCGGCGCGCTGGCGGTACTGTCAGTGCTGGGTGACTTGCTCGAAAGCGGCCTGAAACGTCGCGCCGGGGTCAAGGATTCGGGGTCGTTGCTGCCCGGTCATGGCGGGGTGATGGACCGTCTCGACGGGCTGGTGCCGGTGGCGATCGCCGGTGCCAGCGTTTTTGCGCTGACGGGGTGGGCCGGGTGACATCGCTGACCATCCTTGGCGCCACCGGCTCGGTTGGCAGCCAGGCGCTTGATCTGGTCGCGCGCAATCCGGGGCGCTGGCAGGTCGCGGCGTTGACCGCCAACAGCGACGCGCAGGGGCTGGCGACGGCTGCGCGGGCCAGCGGCGCGCGCTTCGCCGCTATTGCCGATCCGGCAGCCTATGCCGATCTCAAGGCGGCGCTTGCCGGCAGCGGCATCGAGGCAGCGGCGGGGCAGGAAGCGGTTTGCGAGGCGGCGCAGCGGCCAGGCGACATCGTGCTGACCGCCATTGTAGGTGCAGCGGGCCTCGCGCCGACGCTGGCTGCGGTCGAACGCGGCGCAACGCTCGCCATCGCCAACAAGGAAACGTTGGTGTGCGCGGGGCCGGTGGTCACCGCAGCAGCGCTGGCAAGCGGCGCGACGCTGTTGCCGGTCGATTCCGAACATAATGCCATTTTCCAGGTCTTCGACCATGCCCAGCCCGACCGTGTGGCGAAGATCATTCTGACCTGCAGCGGCGGGCCGTTCCGCACCCGCAGCCGTGCCGAACTGGCCGGTGTCAGCGTTGCCGATGCCTGCAAGCATCCGGTGTGGTCGATGGGCGCCAAGATTTCGATCGATTCGGCGACCTTGATGAACAAGGGGCTCGAACTGATCGAGGCGCACCATCTGTTTCCCGTCGGGCTCGACAGGCTTGATGTCATCATCCATCCGCAATCTGTCGTCCATTCGATGGTAGAATATATCGATGGCTCGGTGCTGGCCCAGCTTGGCACCCCGGACATGCGCATCCCCATCGCCTATGCCATGGCCTGGCCCGAGCGCATCGCAACACCGGCGGCACGGCTCGATCTTGCCGCCATCGGCCGCCTGGAGTTCGAAGCTCCCGACCTTGTCCGCTTTCCCTGCCTGGCACTGGCTTGGGAAGCGATGCGCGCCGGCGGCAGCGCGCCGTGCATCCTCAATGCCGCCAATGAAATTGCCGTGGCGGCGTTCATCGCCGGGCAAGTTGCGTTTCTGGATATAGACGCCATTGTGGCTGCGACGTTGGCGCGGGTTGCCTCAGGGCCGGTCGGCTCGCTTGGTGAAGTGATCGAAACTGATCGCCGCGCTCGGGCCGAAGCTCGTGCACAGATAACGGCACGGGCCTGAACCATGGTGAGAAGGGAGGCATAGAGGTGACCGACATGCTGCCCCAGCCGGGTCTTGGCTTCACCCTGCTCACTTTTATTGTCATGATTGCCGTGCTTGTTGTCGTGCATGAAGGCGGGCACTATCTCGCCGGGCGTTTTTTCGGGGTGAACATCGATTCCTTTGCCGTCGGCTTCGGCAAGGAGTTGTTCGGCTTCGACGATCGCCGTGGCACGCGCTGGAAGCTCAATCTTATTCCGCTCGGCGGCTATGTGAAATTCACTGGCGACATGAACGAGGCAAGCCAGATTGACCCCGCCGTGCTGCTGCTGCCCGAAGCCGAACGCCGCAGCCTGTTCGTTTTCAAGCCCCTGTGGCAGCGTGCCTTTATCGTGGCGGCCGGGCCGGTGGTGAATTTCCTGTTCGCCATTGCTATTCTCGCCAGTTTCTATGTGGCGCTCGGCCATCCGTTCACGCCGCCGGTGGTAGCCGGCGTGACCGCCGACGGACCGGCCGCCGCAGCCGGTATTCGCCCCGGCGACCGGATTGTAAGCATCGATGGTGATGCGATCGAGCGCTTTGAAGACATCGTCAACATCGTCATGTCGGGCACCGGCGAAGCGATGCAGATCGTCATCGATCGTGATGGAGCACGCTTGTCGCTGCGGGTGACCCCGGCCCGAGTGGAAACTGTCGATCGCTTCGGCAATGTCGTCAAGCACGGCCGGCTCGGCGTTTCGCGCAGCGGCCGCATTGTCGAGGATGTGTCGTTATTTCCCGCCATTGGATACGGCATCAAGGACACTGGCGAAATCATCGTCACCATCGCGACAACGCTGAAGCAAGTCGTTCTGGCAGAGCGCAGCCTTGCCGATCTTGGTGGGCCGATCAAAACTGGCCAGGTTACCGGCCAACAGGCGTCGCTCGGCATCCTGCCGTTCATCGCCTTCATGGCGTTTTTCTCGATCAACCTCGGCTTTATAAACCTGCTTCCCATACCGATGCTGGACGGCGGGCATCTTCTGCTTTACGCCGTCGAAACTGTCAGACGGCGGCCTGTGGGCGCAAAGACGCAGGAATGGGCCTTCATGTCGGGCTTTGCTGCGTTGATGACCTTCATGGCCGTGCTGACCTGGAATGATCTGGGATCGGTCGGGGTATGGGATCGGTTGACCGGGTGGCTAGGGTGAGCGGCGTGGGCCTTGGGGAACGCGGCGCCTCATTGACATATGTATTCAAGCGGGTGGCAGGCAAGGACGGTCAAGCGTGAATTATCGCCCTGGGCAGGGGTCGCGGGCAATGCCGCACCTGATGTCTGCACTGCTTATTTCAACGATGCTGGCGGGCCCGGCGCTTGCGCAGCGTCCGTCGCGCCCGGATGCGCCGCCGCCGACGCCATCGGCCGAAGCCGAAGCCGCCGCCGCCGCATCGCGTACCGAACGGGCGCTGCCCGCCACGGCCGCCAATGCCGGTATCGTGCGGTCGGTGCTGATCCGCGGTACCGAACGGCTCGAGGCTGAAACGGTGCGCTCCTATCTCAATCTGAATATCGGCGATCGCTATGATCGTGACCGGACCGACCAGGCGCTGAAGGCGCTGTTTGCGTCGGAATTGTTCGCAGACGCGACGATCCGCGACGATAATGGCGCGCTGACCGTCGAGGTGAAGGAAAATCCGGTGATCAACCGGATCGTTATCGAGGGTGCAAAGCGGGTCAAGGAAGACAAGATCCGTGAGGAAATCCGCCTCGCGCCGCGCCAGATCTTCACGCGCAGCAAGGCGCGCGCCGATGTTGGGCGTATTCTCGAACTTTATCGCCGCTCGGGGCGCTTTGCCGCGGCGGTTGAGCCCAAGATCGTGCTGCTCGAACAGAATCGAGTCGATGTTGTGTTCGAAATGACCGAAGGCTCCAAGTCCAAGGTTCGTCAGATCAACATTCTGGGCAATGCGAAATTCTCGGAAAATAAAATTCGCAGCCAGATGGCGACGCGCCAATCGCGTTTCTGGCGTTTCTTTTCGTCGAACGACACCTATGATCCTGATCGCCTCGCTTATGACCAGCAGAAACTGCGCCAGTTTTATCTGACACAAGGCTATGCTGACTTCCGCGTCGCTTCGTCGGTCGCGGAACTCACCCCCGATGGCCGTGATTTCATCGTTACCTATGTCGTCGAGGAAGGCGATCGCTACAAGTTTGGCAAGGTCGATCTCGAAAGCCAGATCCGCGATATAAAGCCCAAGGAATTCAAGTCGCTGATCCGCATCAAGGATGGCGATTGGTACAATGCGCAGCAGATTGAGGATACGGTCGAAGGCCTGACCGAAACCGCCGGCCTGCTTGGCTATGCCTTTGCCGATGTCCGCCCGCAGTTCGAGCGCGACAAGGAAAAGCACCAGATGAACGTGACCTTCCAGATCGGGGAGGCGCCGCGCGTTTATGTCGAACGCGTGCAGATCAACGGCAACACCACGACACTCGATACCGTCATCCGTCGCGAATTCCGCTTGGCCGAAGGCGATGCCTTCAACAGCATCAAGGTCAAGCGCTCACGCGATCGTCTGCTCGGGCTTGGTTTCTTCCAGGACAAGCTGGAAATCGAACAAAAGCCGGGCAGCGCTCCCGACAAGGTCATCCTCGAGGCCAATGTCCAGGAAAAGCCGACCGGCGAATTGCAGGTTTCGGCGGGCTTTTCCTCGCTGGAACGCTTCATCCTGTCGCTGTCGATCCGGCAACGCAACTTCCGCGGCCGTGGTCAGGAACTGCGCGCCTCGGCGAATGTCTCCAGTTTCTCGAAATCGATCGAGGCGGGCTTTACCGAACCCTATCTGTTCGGCCGCAACCTCGCGCTCGGCTTCGATGTGTTTCGGCGTGATTTCCGGTCGTTCAATTTCACCAGCAACAATACCCGCAACACCACCTATAATCAGGTGTCGACGGGCTTCCAGGTCCGCACTGGCTTCCCGATTACCGAATTCTGGGCGGCGTCATTGCGCTATGGCCTGTCGTTCGAGAATATCACGCTCGACCAGAACACTTTCTTCACCAACGGCGCATGCGACCCGCTGTTGGCGGGCCGCTACCTGTGCGAAGCCATCGGCAAGCGCACGATCTCGTCGGTCGGCTACAGCATCATCTTCAACAATGTGAACAATCCGCGCCGACCATCTTCGGGGCAGCGCTTCTCGGTCAGCCAGGATGTCGCCGGCATTCCGATTGGCGTCAAATATGTTCGTACCCGCACCAATTACGATTGGTATTATGCGCTGTTCGGTTCGGGCTTTGTGCTCAACCTGGGTGGCGAAGCCGGCTTTATTGCGGGCTATGGTGGCCAGGATGTGCTGCTGACCGACCGCTTCTTCCTTGGCCAGCCGCAGATGCGCGGCTTCAACATTCGCGGCGTCGGGCCGCGTGTGCTGCGCCAGCCGTTCGATTCCAATGGCGTGGCGATCACCGATCGCAACCAGGTGTCGGACGATGCGCTGGGCGGCAAGGCCTATTATCTCGCTCGCGCCGAAATTCAGGTGCCGCTGGGATCGAGCGGCGAGGAACTGGGCCTGCGCCCGTCGATCTTTGCCGATATCGGCGCGGTCTGGAACGTCAAAAAGCCGGTGCTGCAATGTCTCAACGGCCCGACTACCAACCGCCCGGAATGCGCGGCGTTCAATGGCTCGTCCTCGGGCTTCCAGGAAGTCTATCTCGGCAATTCGCCCAGCCCGCGCCTGTCGGTCGGGGTTGGCGTCTCGTGGAACTCGCCGTTCGGGCCGTTCCGCTTCGATCTTGCCAAAGCGCTGCTCAAACAGCCAGGTGATGATACGCAACTTTTCCAATTCAACGTAGGGACACAATTCTGATGATGAAGAAGCTTTCAATTGCGCTGGCGCTCGCCGGTGCCGCCGTTGCTCCGGTTGCCGCGCAGACGCTGCCACCGGCAGTAATCGTGGTGGTCAATATTGACGAAGTGTTTCAGGAATCCGCCGCCGGCAAGGCCGCGCAGACCGAATTGAAGACCCGTCTCGATGGCATCCAGGCGCGCCTTGCGTCGCTGCGCACCTCGTTCGGTGCTGAAGAGCAGACGCTGGCCAAGTCACAGCCGGCGCAGAATGCGACTCCGGCTATCATCCAAGCCTGGCAGGCCAAGGTGAAGGATTACACCGCCCGCAAGACCCAGGCCGAACAGGAACTGCAAAAGCGCGATCAGGATTTCCAGGCCAGCCGTCAATATGTGCTCAAGCAGATCAATGATGGCGCGCAGCCGATCATTACCCAGATCATGAAGGAGCGCGGTGCTTCGATCGCCATTCCCGAAACCGCCACGTTCCAGCACGCCGCTAGCATCGACGTGACCGCCGATGTCATCGCCCGACTCGACAAGGCGTTGCCGCGCGTATCGTCGACGGCACCTGTGGCACCTGCCGCACCCGCGGCCAAGTGAGCGACACCGCCAGCCCTGACGCCGCCGTGACCTTGGTCGCGGCGGCCGACATTCTGGCGGGCGCTTCGGTTGGCTCCGCCGATATAGCGGCGGTTATGGCGCTGCTGCCGCACCGCTTTCCGATGCTGCTCGTCGACCGGGTCGAGGATATTGTCCTTGGACGTTCGGCGCGTGGTATCAAGGCGGTGAGCATCAACGAACCGTTTTTTGCCGGGCATTTCCCTGGTCGTCCGATTATGCCTGGCGTCCTCATCATCGAGGCGCTGGCGCAGACTGCCGGCGTGCTGGCGCTCAAGACGCTGGGCGAGGCCGGCAAAGGCAAGCTGGTTTATTTCATGGCGATCGACGGTGCCAAGTTCCGCATCCCCGTCGAACCCGGTTGCCTGCTCGATCTGAAGGTCGAATTCAGCCAGAATCGTGGCCGGATCAGCAAATTCAATGGCCGCGCTGAAATCAACGGCAAGCTTGCCGCCGAATGCAGCTTCACCGCGATGATCGCCGATCCGCCGGCGGCTGGTTGAGCGACGCGCCTATTCGTTCGCGGGTACGGCCCGCCCGGCCCACAGGCACGCCATCAGGATGATTGCCGCTCCGGCCCAGACCTGCGGGCGCACCGGTTCGGCAAAGAATACCCAGCCATAGAGTGCTGCCCAGGGCAGGGCGCTGAACTCCATTACTGCCAGCACCTGCGCCTCGATGCGGGCATAGGCGCGGCTGATCAATTGCACGCCGATATTGCCGACCAGCCCCATCAGCAGCAGCCAGCCGACCGCCCGCAGCCCGGGCATGTCGGCGCCAATGGCAATCGGGCTGAGCACCAGCATCGGCACGGCGGCGCTCATCAGCGTCACGATGGTGGCGCCATCCTGTGCCGCCCGGGCGCGCAGCATCACCGAGGCCGCGGCATAGGCGACGGCGGCGAACAGCACGGCGGCCAGCGCCACCAGCCGGTCACCATCGAAGCGCGGCGCGCCCTGCACGGTGACCAGCACTCCGACAAAGCCCAAGGCACCGGCCGCGATCAGGCGCGGTTGCATCCGCTCTCCCAGCATCAGGCTGGCCATGGGTGGCATGAGCAGCGGCGCGATGAACGACAGGGTGATGGCTTCGGCAAGCGGCAGCGTCTTCAGCGACCAGTAAAAGGTAAAGGCCATCGCGGCGATCAGGATGCCGCGGACGAGATGCAGCGGCAGCATCGCCCGCGTCAGCATCGGTCGGCCCTGCCATTGCCACACGAGCAACGCCAGCAAGGTGCCGGTGGCGTAGCGGCCGAACGTTATTACCGGTATCGGCGTGGTGACGGCCAGATGCTTGACGATGGCATCCATCAGGCACAGGGCGCCGATGCCGGTGGCGCATTGCAGCAGGGCCGTCGGGCGTGACACGGCGTTGACCTAGCCGAGATCTTCAGGATTGTTGATGTTGTGCAGCGGCCCGCAATCGACCTCGCGTGCTTCGCACACCGCTGCCCAGACATGGAGGGCGCGGCTACCGCCACTCGCCAACCGGGCAAGCAGCGCCGGGGCGAGGCTGGTTGGCCAAAAGCCGATGCTGCGCTGGCCGCGCGCCACGGCGGGGCCAGGCGACAGGCGCGCCGCCAGATCGGCAGGCAGCCCGAGCGTGTCGCACGGCGCCACCAGCACCGCATCGAAACCCTGGGCATGGCCATGTGAAAGCGCGCCGCACAGCCCGCCAATCGGGCCAAGCCCCGCTACCGGCAGATCATCGACCCGCAGCAGGCCCGGCCAGTCGCGCCCCACGATCACCAGGCTTTCGACCTGCGGCGCCAGCGCGGCGATGGCATGGGCGATCAGCGGCCGGCCGGCGAACAGCGCCAGTGCCTTGTCGGATCCGAAGCGGGTGGATGCACCGCCGGCGAGAACAGCGCCCAGAATTCTCAATTGTGCATCCTCAGGCGCTTTCGTCGAAAAGTTCGCGGCCGATCAGGTAGCGGCGGATTTCGCTGGTGCCGGCGCCGATTTCATAAAGCTTGGCATCACGGAGCAGACGGCCGGTGGGATAGTCGTTGATATAGCCGTTGCCGCCGAGGCACTGGATCGCCTCAAGCGCCATCCAGGTGGCCTTTTCGGCGCTGTACAGGATACAGCCGGCGCTGTCCTTGCGGGTGGTCTCACCACGGTCACAGGCCTCCGCCACGGCATAGGTGTAGGCGCGGGCGGTGGATTGCGCGACATACATGTCAGCCAATTTGCCCTGCATCAGCTGGAAGGTGCCGATCGACTGGCCGAACTGCTTGCGGTCATGAACATAGGGCACGACGACATCCATGCACGCCGCCATGATGCCGAGCGGGCCGCCCGAAAGCACGACGCGTTCGTAATCGAGCCCCGACATCAGCACTTTCGCGCCCATGCCGACGCCGCCCAGCACATTTTGCGCCGGCACTTCGCAATCCTCGAATACCAGCTCGCAGGTGTTCGATCCGCGCATGCCGAGCTTGTCGAGCTTTTGCGCCGTCGAAAAGCCTTTCATGCCGCGCTCGATCAGGAAAGCGGTGATGCCCTTGGGTCCGGCCTCCGGATCGGTCTTGCCATAAACGAC
>CAJAHV010000034.1 GCA_903939555.1 uncultured Alphaproteobacteria bacterium
CCGTTCGGGCTGGAGCTGTTCGGCCAGGAAATTGTCGGCAAGGCCCTGATCGACGAGCAGTTCGGGCAGCCGCGCGCCGGCAGCGATCAGCGCGCAGGCGTCGTGCCGGGCCCAGGCGGCGGGATTGTCACCAAGATAGAGCGGCAGTGCCTTTTGCCCCCAGGGCACCTGCGTCGGCGCGACGATCGGCGCGAAGGCCGAAACGCTTTTGAACCGGTCCGGGTGGCGCAGCGCTAGGGTGAGCGCGCCATGGCCGCCCATCGAATGGCCGGTGATCGACTGGCGCGCCAGGTCGGCGGGAAAATGCGCCGCGATGATGCCGGGCAGCTCGCCGATCAGCCAGCTTTCCATGCGGAAATGTGGTGCCCAAGGGCCTTCGGTGGCGTCGAGGTAGAAGCCGGCGCCTTGCCCCATGTCATAGGCGGGATCATCGGCGACGGCTTCGCCACGCGGCGAAGTATCCGGGGTGATGAGCATCAGCCCCAATTCGGCTGCAAGCGCTTGCGCGCCGGCCTTGATGGCGAAGGTTTCTTCGGTGCAGGTCAGGCCGGCGAGGCACCAGAGCATCGGGAAGGGGCCGGCCCCCGGCGGGGTGAAGACACCGAACTTCATGGTGGTGCCGGTGCTGGTGCTGGTGTGGCTGTGGAAGGATTGACGGCCGCCATGGCAGGCGGCGCTGCTGAGCGTTTCCATCAGAACACCACAACGCTGCGGATGCTTTCGCCGGCGTGCATCAGATCAAAGCCCTTGTTGATCTCGTCGAGCGTCAGCACATGGGTGATCATCGGATCGATCTCGATCTTGCCGTTCATGTACCAGTCGACGATTTTGGGCACATCGGTGCGCCCCTTGGCGCCGCCGAAGGCCGTGCCGCGCCAGTTGCGCCCGGTGACGAGCTGGAACGGGCGGGTGCTGATTTCCTTGCCAGCTTCGGCGACACCGATGATGATGCTGGTGCCCCAGCCGCGGTGGCAGCATTCCAGCGCCTGGCGCATGACCGTCGTGTTGCCGGTGCAATCGAAGGTGTAATCGGCGCCGCCATCGGTGAGCGCGACGAGGTGCGCGACGAGGTCGCCATCGACCGTGTTCGGGTTGACGAAATGCGTCATGCCGAAACGCTTGCCCCATTCTTCCCGCGCCGGGTTGATGTCGACCCCGACGATCAGATTGGCACCGGCCATGCGCGCGCCCTGCAAGACGTTGAGGCCGATGCCGCCCAGACCGAAGACGATGACATTGTCACCCGGACGCACATCGGCGGTGTTGACAACAGCGCCGACGCCGGTGGTGACGCCGCAACCGATATAGCAACTGGTCTGGAACGGCGCATCGGTACGGATTTTCGCCACCGCAATTTCCGGCAGCACGGTGAAGTTCGAAAAGGTCGAACAGCCCATGTAATGATGCAGCATCTGGCCCTTGTACGAAAAGCGCGAGGTGCCGTCGGGCATCAGGCCTTTGCCTTGCGTGGCGCGGATCGCGGTGCACAAATTGGTCTTGCCCGACAGGCACGACTTACACTGGCGGCATTCCGGCGTGTAAAGCGGGATGACATGGTCGCCGACCGCGACGCTGGTGACGCCGGGGCCGATTTCACGGACGATGCCGGCGCCTTCATGGCCAAGGATCGCGGGGAACAGCCCCTCGCTGTCGAGCCCGTCCAGCGTATAGGCATCGGTGTGGCAAATGCCGGTCGCCATGATCTCCACCAGCACTTCGCCGGCGCGCGGACCATCAAGATCGACCTCGACGATTTCGAGCGGTGTTTTGGGGGCAAAGGCGACGGCGGCACGGGTCTTCATCTTTCGTCCTCTTGCATGGCGCAGGGCTGCCACCCGGGTAAGGCCTTGGCGATTGTCTGCCAAGCTTGCTTTTTGTTGCAAACAAGCGCATTGGCCGCTGGCGCGAAGGTGCCTGATAACGATCCTGGTGCTTTTGCCCCTCTTTCGATGAACGGTCCTGACAAGCATTCGTCGGAGCGTTTCCGTCGGAAAATCAGACTATCTCTAAGGAACTGACGATGGCCACTGGCACAGTCAAATTTTTCAATGCCACCAAGGGTTATGGCTTCATTGCCCCCGATGGCGCTTCCAAGGACGTTTTCGTCCACATTTCGGCCGTTGAGCGCGCCGGTCTTTCGGATCTCGCCGAAGGTGCCAAGGTTGTGTTCGACCTCGAAAATGATCGCCAGGGCCGGGCTTCGGCCGTCAACCTTTCGATGGCCTAAGACGCGCTTATGCCGAAAGAGGAAGTCATCAAGATCGAGGGTGTGATCTCTGAGATCCTGCCCGACGGCCGTTTTCGTGTACGGCTGGAAAACGAACATGAAATCATCGCCTATACTGCGGGCAAGATGCGCAAAAACCGCATCCGTTCGATCGTAGGCGACCGGGTTCATGTCGAAATGACGCCGTACGACCTCGACAAGGGCCGCATCGTTTTCCGTGAGAAGACGGCGCCCATGCCCATGAATCAGCGGCGGTTCTTCCGCCGCTGACGAAGGTGAATCAGCGGCGGTTCTTCCGCTGCTGACGAGGGCGAAACAGCGGCGGTTCTTCCGCTGCTGCAACGGTCGGTCATGATGACCTGCACATGACAACGAACAGGGCGCGGGGATCAACCCCGCGCCCTGTTTTGTTTCAGCAGCGTTTTGTTTCAGCAGCCCAAGCGATCGGCGATCTCGGTAAGGCTATTTCCATACCGCTATAAAGGCGGGATCGGGCGCCGGCGCGCCGCCATATTTGAGCGGTCGGTGGACAAAGGCCGTCTGCAGCCCGGCGGCGCGTTCCGCCGCCAGATGGTCATGAGGCGCCGCCGTCAGGGTGTCACCTCGAAATCGGCGGCTGCCGGTGTGCGCGTGGCGTTCCAGTAATCGACGAGCGCGAACGGCCAGTTCTGCGCCACGCGGCCCTTCGAATTCTTGTACCAGCTGTTCACATCGGGCGCCGCCCAGGCCATGCGGGCGTTTTCGGCGTCGACGCGGGCATTGTAATCGGCGGTCACGTCGGGCCGCGGGGCCAGCGCTGTCGTGTCGCCTTCGATCAGCAATTTCAGGCAGCCGGTGATGTAGCGCACCGAACATTCCGAAAAGAAGATGATCGAGCCGTTGACGACGATATTGGTGTTGGGGCCGTAGATCATGAAGAAATTCGGGAAACCCGGCACCGTCATGCCGAGATAGGCGCGGGCGTCGCCGTCCCATTCGGCGTGCAGGTCGCGGCCGTTTTCGCCGGTGATCGCCATCGAAGCGAGAAAGTCCGACGCGTGGAAGCCAGTGGCATAGATGATGACATCGACCTCGACATGGCGGCCCGAGGCGAGCTGCACGCCGCTGGCGGTGATCGCCGTGATCGGATCATCGATCAGTTCGACATTGTCGCGTTTCAGCGCGGTCGCCCAGACGCCATTGTCGACCAGCATGCGCTTGCCGCCCGGCGCATAGGCCGGGATCGACTTGGCGAGCAGATCGGGCCGGTCGGCGAGCTGCGCGCTGATCGACGCTTCGAGCAATTGCCGCAGTCCGGCGTTCATTTCCGACAGCGAGCCGGGCTGGTTCCAGCCCTCGGTCATCGCGACGGCGGGGCGCAGGAATTCGGTCAGCGTCCAGAACAGGCCGAAGCGGTTCCAATTGGCGTAAAAGGGCATGTGGCGGAGCAGCCAGCGCACGCCTTCGGGCACGGCTTCATGGTAGATGGCGCTGGGCAGCAGCCACGGCGGGGTGCGCTGGAAAACCGCCAGTGACGCGACATGGCCGGCGATTTCGGGGATGATCTGAAACGCGCTGGCGCCGGTGCCGATGACAGCGACACGCTGGCCCGAAAGGTCGATGCCGTCGGGCCATTGCGCCGAGTGAAAGGCCGGGCCGGCAAAGCTGCCGACACCGGGCATATCGGGCATTTTGGGCGTGTTGAGCTGGCCGATGGCGCTGATCATGGCGCGCGCGGCGAGGCTGCTGCCATCATCAAGCGTCACCTGCCAGTGTGTGCTGTCCCAGCGCGCCGCAGTGACTTTGGTGCGGAAACGGATGTGCTGGTGCAGGCCATGCTTGGTCGCAATGCGTTCGAAATAATCCTGCAGCACATCGCCCGTCGAATAACGATAGGGCCATTCATGCGCCGGCTCGAACGAGTAGCTGTAGAGATGGTTGGGCGTATCGACCCGGACCCCGGGGTAGCGATTGGCCGCCCAGGTGCCGCCGACCCGGTCCTGCGCGTCGATGATGGTAAAGGGCACGCCGGCTTCCTGCAACGCAATGGCGGCGAGCAGCCCCGACATGCCGGCGCCGATAATGACGACGGGAAACGCCGCCTTGGCCGCGGCCGGCGCATCGATGGCGATGCCGGTCGCGCCGGGCGTGCCATCGAGATGCAGTTCGCTGGCGAGCAGATCGGCATATTCGGGCGGCACCTGGTTGCCGGCGACGAAGTGCATGGCACGATCGACCGCCGCTGCCGACGGACGCGGCAAGGGCGGGCAGCCGGCGTCGCGCCATCGCGCCAGATGGTGGGCGGCGAGCGCCCGGGCCTGCGCCTGTTTTTCAGGCGGGATGCCGCCATTTTCATCGCCCCAGGTGCTGACATCGGTGACCGGCACCGGAAAATCATCGAGATGATCGGCCGTGCCGGTGAAATGGATGAGCGTTGCCAGCAGCGCCGGAATATTGGCGTCGGCCATGTGCGCGGCGATCGCCGTCTCGCTGTCGCTGAATGTCTGGGCCATGGTGGCATGTTCCCCTTGCTGATCTTGGCGCTATCATGGCGGCTGCTGGGCCGCTGTCCAGCGGGCAATTTGCAGGGGTATGTCTGGCCAAGCGGCACCGGACATCCTAGCAGGTGACAATTGCCACCAGGGACTGTTCGCCATGCTGCCCACCCGCCTGTTTTCGCCGCTGACCCTTGGCGACATGACCCTGCCCAACCGCATCGTCATCGCGCCGATGTGCCAATATTCCGCGGTTGATGGCTGCCTGACCGATTGGCACCGCATCCATCTCGGCAATCTTGCTTTGTCGGGGGCGGGCCTGTTGACCATCGAAGCGACCGCAGTGCTGCCCGAAGGCCGCATCAGTTACGCCGATGCCGGGTTGTGGGACGATGCCACCGAAGCCGCGATGGCCGATGTGCTGGCCAGTGTGCGCCGCCACAGCGCCATGCCGATTTCGATCCAGCTCGCCCATGCCGGGCGCAAGGCATCGACCGACCTGCCCTGGGCGGGGGGCAAGCAGATCGCCCCCGACCATGACCATGGCTGGCAGACGGTGTCCGCCTCGGCGCTGGCCTGGGGCGAGGGCGAGGTGGCGCCGCTGGGGCTCGATGCCGCCGGGCTGGCGCGGGTGCGCGATGGCTTTGCCGTGGCGGCGCAGCGCGCGGCGCGGCTGGGGATCGACGCCATCGAGATCCACGCCGCGCACGGCTATCTGCTCCACCAGTTTCTGTCGCCGCTGACCAACCAGCGCCGCGACGACTATGGTGGCAGCCTTGAAAACCGCCTGCGCTTCCCGCTTGAAATCTTCGACGCGGTGCGCGCGGCCTTTCCGGCCGAAAAGCCGGTCATCGTGCGGCTGTCGGGCACCGACTGGGTCGAGGGCGGCTGGGATATCGACCAGACTGTTGCTTTCTGTCAGGCGCTGGCGGCGCGGGGCTGCGCCGCGATCCATGTCTCGAGCGGCGGCAATTCGCCGTTGCAGCAGATCCCGGTCGGCCCGGGTTTCCAGGTGCCGCTGGCGCGCGCGGTCAAGGCGGCGGTCGATATTCCGGTCATCGCTGTCGGGCTGATCACCGGCTATGATCAGGCCGAAGCGATTGTGGCGACGGGCGATGCCGACATGGTCGCCTTGGCGCGCACGATCATCTATGAACCGCATTGGCCCTGGGCAGCGGCGGTGCATCTGGGCGCCAAGATCGAAGCGCCGAAGCAATATTGGCGCTGTAACCCGGTCAATGTCCGCGGCCTGTTCGCGCGCTGAACTGCAAAGAAGGGCCTGTCACCATGCGTCGTCTGATCTGTCTTGCCGCCACCCTGCTCGCCACCACAGCTGCGGCTGCGGCTGCGCCCGCGCCGGTCTCGCCAAGCGAATTGCGCGCCACCATCGAACGGCTGGTCGGCTTCGGCACGCGCCACACCTTGTCGGACACACAGTCCGAAACGCGCGGCATCGGTGCGGCCCGGCGCTTTGCCGCGGCGCGCTTCGCGGCGTTCTCCAAGGATTGCGGCGGCTGCCTGACCATCGAGACGCCGGCAAAGATGGCGACGAGCGCGCGGGTGCTTGTACCCGCCGAAATCATCATCGTCATGGCGATCCTGCCCGGCACCAGCGACCCCGGCCGCGTCATCATCATGTCCGCCCATATCGACAGCCGCAATTCCGATCCGATGGATGCCAAGGGCGATGCGCCGGGCGCCAATGACGATGGTTCGGGCACCGCCGCCGTGATCGAGGCGGCGCGCGTGCTGTCGAAGCAGCGCTTCCCCGCCACCATCGTCTTTGCCGTGCTGTCGGGCGAGGAACAGGGGCTGCTTGGCGGCACGCTGCTTGCCGAAACCGCCAAGGCCCGGGGCTGGCGCGTCGAAGCCGTGCTCAACAACGATATCGTCGGCAACAGCCACGGTTCGGGCGGGGCGCGCGACGACAAGACGGTGCGGGTATTTTCCGAAGGCACCAAGGCGACTGAAACGCCCGAACAGGCCGATCGCCGCCGCTATAATGGCGGCGAGGTCGACAGCCCGGCGCGCAACCTGTCGCGCTTCATCGCCGGGCTGGCGGGCAAGGATTTGCGCGTCGAACAGGTCTGGCGCACCGATCGTTTCGGCCGTGGCGGCGACCAGGTGCCGCTGCTCCAGGCCGGCTATCCCGCCGTGCGCATCACCGAGCGGCAGGAACATTATGACCGCCAGCATCAG
>CAJAHV010000035.1 GCA_903939555.1 uncultured Alphaproteobacteria bacterium
GGCTGCCTGCTGGTCATCATCGGCTATACCGCCGTGACCATTCTCCATCACGGCTGGGGGCTCGTGCCGATTTTCTTTGGTGATTTGGCGGCACTGGCGTGGCCGGGGCAGTTCAACCTCGATTTCAGCTGCTTTCTGCTGCTGTCGGGCCTTTGGGTGGCGTGGCGGCACGGGTTCAGCGCCAGCGGACTGGCCTTGGCGCCGGTGGCCGTGTTCGGCGGCATGCTGTTCCTGTCGGCCTATCTGCTGATCCTCAGCTTCCGGACCGGCGGCGATGTGCGCCGGATGATGCTTGGCGACGACCGGGCGCAGCAGGCGTAACGATCCGGGGGGAGGCGATCAGCAAAGGCTGGAGCGGGTAGCGGGAATCGAACCCGCGCCAAGAGCTTGGGAAGCTCGCATGATACCATTTCACCATACCCGCGGTGCGGTTTTCCCCTAGTCGCGCGGCGCGATGCGGTCAACCTATTGGTCGAAATCCGGCTGGTTGTGCGGGGCGGCGGCGATGAAGGCCGGCTGCGCTATGGCATGGGCGTAGATCGCCATGGCATGCGGATAGGGGCCGGTGTCGCAACCGGTCCGCAGGGCGTTCGCAATCTGCGGAACGAGGCAGCAATCGGCGAGCGTCGGCGCTGCGCCGAAGCAGAACGGCCCGCCGCCATACGCATCGAGCAGGCGTTCGACGCCGGCCATGCCCTCAGCGATCCAGTGGCGGTACCAACGGTCGCGCGCCGCGCTGTCGGCGCCGAATTCGCTGCCCAGAAAGCGCAGCACGCGCAGATTGTTGACCGGGTGGATGTCGCAGGCGATCAGATAGGCGAGTTCGAGCACCCGCGCGCGTGCCAGCGGTTCCAGCGGCACCAACCGCGGCTCGGGCCAGTGCGTATCGAGCCAATCGATGATGGCAAGCGACTGGCCGAGGCTGAAGCCATTGTCGTCGCTGAGCACCGGCACTGCGGCGGTGGCATTGCGCCCGGGCATGAACGCCGGCTGCTTGTGGGCACCGGCGCGGATATCGACGCCGGCAACATCATGCGCCACGCCCTTGAGCGCCAGCGCGATGCGGACACGATATGATGTCGAGCTGTTGAAGAAACTGTGGAGGACAAAAGTCATGCCCGGCAGCGTCGCGCAGGCGCCGGCCTGGCGTCAAGCCGGACGGCTTCAGGCGGCGCGGCGGGCACCGGTGACCAAGGCCGCATAACGCCCGAACAATTCGGTGAAATGTTGGTCCATGGTGCGCACGCCGGGGGCAGCGAGGCGGGCGGCGGCGCGCAGGGTGGCAAGCCGGTCGATTGCCGCGCCGAAGGCCGCAGCGGCGCTGGCGGCATCGCCCGCCGCATAGGCCAGGCCCTCGCCGGGGACAAGTTGATCAGCGGCGCCTCCTTCGTCGGGCACGATGATCGGCACTCCCGAGGCGCGGGCTTCGGCCTGCACCATGCCGAAGGTTTCCGCCGATGAGCCATGCACCGACAGGTCGGCACTGGCGAGCAGCCGGGCGAATTCAGCGCGCTCGGTTACCGGCGGCAGCAACTGGATATGCGGATTTTCGCCAATGGCGCGCACCACCGGCGCGCGGCCATGGCCATCACCGACCAGCACCAGCCCCAGCGGCCGGCTGTAGCCCGCCGCCGCGGCTGCCGTGATGACCAGCGGCCAGCGCTTTTCAGGCGACAACCGGCCGATGCCGATGAGCAGCGTGGCGCTGTCGGGCAGGCCGCAGCGGGCAAGCAGTTGCGCCCGCAGCACCGGGTCGCGGTGGCCGGGGCCAAAGATACCGGGTTCAACCCCCATCGGGATGGTTTCGGGTCGTTGCAGCCCGCCATCATGCAGGCGGCGGGTCAGCCCCGGCGACGCACAGACAATCGTGTCGAACCCGGCATCGAGCCGGCGCAGGTAGCGCCAGAACAAGGCAAAGCCCTTGTCGATCGTCTTGTGGCTGGCGACGCCTTCGAACCAGCGATAGGCCCAGGCCGACAACGGATCGGCGTGCATGATCAGCGCGCGCGGGGCGGTGCCGGGCCATTCGGCAACCGCGCTGGCGCTGCCCCAGGGGGAGGAAGCTTCGACGAAATCGGGCTGGTGGTGATCGAGCGCCTGATGGATCACGGCATCGCTGTCGAAATAGAAATAGCTGCGATCGAGGGGAAAGCGTGGTGACGGGATGTTGATCAGCCGCACCCCGGGGCCGATTTCTTCGATGCTGTCATCGGCGCCCGGCACGATGACGGTCAACC
>CAJAHV010000036.1 GCA_903939555.1 uncultured Alphaproteobacteria bacterium
CCGGCCTTCGCCAGATGCCGCGCCATCGGGGCCCCCATGATGCCGAGACCGAGAAAGGAAATACGCATGTGGATATGCTCCGAAACATTGGTCCCTCCCCCCTGCGGGGCGGGAAACTACAGATCCAGTTTCTTGCCCAGCGCCTTTTCGGCGGTCTTGCGCAATTCGGGGTCGACCGGCGGGTAAGTGAGGTCGACATCCTCGCCCAGAACATCAACAACCTTCAGCAAGCCATTGATCCGGGCCGTTTTCTTGTCGTTGGCCGCGATCGCCGTCCATGGTGCCACCTTGGTCGACGTCCTGTCGAACATGTCGTGATAGGCGTCCCAATAGGCGGCGCGGCGCGACCGGTTGTGATAATCATCGACGCCGGTTTTCCAGCGTTTCCACGGCGTCTCGAGGCGTTCCTCGAGGCGTTTGTCCTGTTCCTCCTGGGTGATGTGCAGGAACAGCTTGACGATGCGCATGCCGTCGGCAGCAAGCAGTGCCTCGAAGGCGTTGATTTCGTCGTAGGCGCGCGCCCACACATCGGGTGCCGCGAAACCATCGATGCGTTCGATCAGCACCCGGCCATACCAGGTACGATCGAAAACCGCGATCTCGCGGGCGCCGGGCAGGCGCTGCCAGAAACGCCAGAGATAATGATGCTCGGCTTCCTGCTTCGTAGGCGCGCTGATCGACCAGACCTTGGTGTAACGATGGTCGAGCGGCCCGACCATGCGGGTGATCAACCCGCCCTTGCCCGCCGCATCCCAGCCTTCGAGCGCGATGATCGCCGTCCTGCCCTGGTTGATATAGGCGGCTTGGATGAGTTCGAGCTGGTGCTGGAGCGCTGCCAGCCGGGCCTCATAGTCGAGGCGATCCATGTCCGGATTGCCCTCGAAATCCTCAAGCCGCAGCTTTGCCATCAATCGACGATCCGGATGTGCAGCTCGCGCAATTGCTTGAGCGTCACATTGCCCGGCGCGTTCATCATCAGATCCTCGGCCTTCTGGTTCATCGGGAACACCACGACTTCGCGGATATTGGGCTCATCGGCGATCAGCATGACCATGCGGTCGACCCCGGGTGCCGAGCCGCCGTGCGGCGGCGCGCCGAACTTGAAGGCGTTGATCATGCCGGCGAAATCACGGTCAACATCCTCGCGGGCATAGCCGGCGATTTCAAAGGCCTTGTACATGATCTCG
This sequence comes from uncultured Alphaproteobacteria bacterium, assembly GCA_903939555.1. GTDB lineage: Bacteria > Pseudomonadota > Alphaproteobacteria > Sphingomonadales > Sphingomonadaceae > Sandarakinorhabdus. The sequence goes on from CAJAHV010000036.1 coordinate 1,188, forward strand.
GGACGATGGTTGCGGATGGCGCCCGACGACAGTTCGACACCGTTGCACACGATATCGTACTGAAACGCCTTTATGGTCAGCGGGTCCTGGGTTTCCAGCGCCTCCAATTCGCCCTGCGGCATGCTGAACGGGTTGTGGCTGAAATCGATCTTCTTGTTGTCTTCGTCATATTCGAACATCGGAAAATCGACGATCCAGCAGAATTTGAACACGTCCTTTTCGATGAGCCCGAGTTCGGTTCCGACGCGGGTCCGCGCCAGTCCGGCGAGCTTGGCCGCTTGCGATTCCTTGCCGGCAGCAAAGAAACAGCCGTCATCGGGCCCAAGGCCGAGCGCTTCGTAAATTGCCAGCATGCCGGCTTCGCCATGGTTCTTGGCAATCGGGCCGCCGATATCGCCGCCCTTGCGCGTCACATAGCCAAGCCCGGTATAGCCTTCGCTGCGTGCCCACTCGTTCATGTCGTCGAAGAATTTGCGGCTCTTTTCGGCCGTACCCGGTGACGGGATGGCGCGCACGACATTGCCGGACTCGACGAGCTTGGCAAAAATGCCGAAGCCCGATCCGACGAAATGCTGACTGAC
>CAJAHV010000037.1 GCA_903939555.1 uncultured Alphaproteobacteria bacterium
CGATTCCCTCGAGGCCGACCCCAAGTCCCTCCCATACGTCAAGGCGGACCTCCCGGTCACCCGCACCATCATCGAAAAGGCCGCCGCCTCGGGCGGAGCCCCGGGTAGCGAAGCCCAGAAGGTCGGCGATTTCTACGCCAGTTTCATGGATGAAGCCGCCATCGAGGCCAAGGGCATCGCGCCGATCAAGCCCGAACTCGACAAGATCGCCGCGATTGCCGACAAAACCCAGCTTGCCGCAATGTTCGGGCGCTTCAGCCGGATCGGTGTCAGCACGCCTATCGGTGTTGGTGTCGGCCCCGATCGCAAGAATCCCGATGCCTTTCAGGTTGGCGCCAGCCAGGGCGGGCTGGGTCTGCCCGACCGCGATTATTATCTCGACATGGCCAATCCCAAGTTCGCCGAAGCCCGCGCCAAATATCAGGCCTATGTCGCCACGCTGCTGGGCTTGTCGGGCTTTGCCGATGCCGACGCCCGCGCCACAGCGATCATCGCGCTCGAAACGAAGATCGCCGCGACCCATTGGACGCGCGTCGAGCGCCGCCAAGCCGAAAAGACCTATAATCCGGTCGCCCGCGCCGATCTTGACCGGGCGTATCCCGGCGTCGATTGGGGCCAGTTGCTGACCAACGCCGGGCTGGAAGGCCAGCCGGCGATCAATATGTCGACGCCGAGCGCGTTGCAGGGGGCCGGCAAGCTGATCGACAGCGAGCCGCTTGCCGTGTGGAGGGATTATCTCGCCTTCCAGCTGCTGCGCGATGTCGCGCCAGTGCTGCCCAAGGCCTTTGTCGATGCCAATTTCGACATGTACAGCAAGACGCTGGGCGGCCAGCCCGCGCAGACGCCGCGCTGGAAGCGCGGGGTGGACACCACCACCGCCGTGCTCGGTGAAGCGCTCGGCAAGCTGTATGTCGCCGATTATTTCCCGCCTGACGCAAAGGCCAAGGCCGATGAACTGGTCAAGAATATCATCGCCGCCATGGACGCCAGGCTCGCCAACCTCGCCTGGATGGACCCGTCCACCCGCACGGCAGCGCGTGCGAAGCTTGCCGCCTTCAAGCCCAAGATCGGTTACCCCGACAAATGGCTCGATTATTCGGCACTCGAAATCCGCAAGGGCGATGCCATCGGCAACATGGCGCGCGCCACCGAGTTCCAATATGCCCGCCAGGTCGCCAAGCTCGGCAAGCCCGTCGACCGCAGCGAATGGTTCATGACGCCGATGACGGTCAACGCCTATGCCAACCCGGTGTGGAACGAGATCGTCTTCCCCGCCGCCATCCTGCAGGCGCCGTTCTTCGATGCCAAGGCCGATCCGGCGGTCAATTATGGCGGCATCGGCGCGGTCATCGGCCATGAAATCACCCATCATTTCGATGATCAGGGCCGCAAATATGACAAGACCGGCAAGCTTGCCGACTGGTGGACGCCGCAGGATGTCGAACGCTTCAAGGTGATGACCGACAAGGTCGTCGCGCAATATGGCGCCTATGAACCGCTGCCCGGCAAGAAGATCAACGGCGAACTGACGCTGGGCGAGAACATGGCTGATCTGGCCGGCATCAACATCGCCTTTGATGCCTGGAAGCTGTCCCTGAACGGCAAAAAGGCCAAGGCCATCGACGGCTGGACCGGCGAACAGCGCTTCTTCCTCGGTTTTTCGCAGGTCTGGCGGCAGAAATATCGCGATGCGATCCTGTTGCAGCAACTGACCACCGATCCGCACTCGCCGGGCAATTTCCGCCCCTATGTCGTGCGCAACCTCGATGCCTGGTACGCGGCTTTCGATGTGAAGCCGGGTGAGAAATATTATCTCGGGCCCGCCGAGCGGCTGAAGGTCTGGTAAGGCTGAAGGTCCGGTAAACCAGGGCATGTATTGTCGGCCACTGGCCGGAACCGACGGGCTGCCGCTGGCCGGCGGCCCGCTGCGTTTTGCGCGTGTCGAGATCCTGTCGCGCCACGAACCGCCACGCGTCGTGGCGGCCGAAACGCTCGACGCCGGCGTTCTCGAACGGCTGACGGCGGCGCGGGCACCGATCGCCGGGCTGGTCGCTGACCGGACCGCGGTGATGGGCATTCTCAACGTCACCCCCGACAGTTTCTCCGATGGCGGCCACAACGCCGCGCCCGATATCGCCATCGCCGCTGCCCGGGCGATGGTCACGGCCGGTGCCGACATCGTTGACATCGGCGCCGAATCGACCCGGCCGCGGGCGCCGCTCGTTGATTTGGCCACCGAAAGCGCCCGGCTGGCGGCGGTACTGCCCGGGCTGGCCGGGCTGTGCTGGAGCATCGACACCCGCAAGGCGGCGATCATGGCGCAGGCGCTCGCTGCCGGCGCGGCGCTGGTCAACGATGTGTCGGCGCTCGGACATGACCCGCAGGCGCTGGCGCTGGTCGCGGCGCGCGGTTGTCCCGTCGTGCTGATGCATGCCCGGGGCACGCCGGATGTGATGCAGGACGCGCCGGCCTATGACAATGCGCTGCTCGATGTGTTCGATTGGCTGGCGACGCGGATCGCGGCCTGCGAAGCGGCGGGCATTGCCCGCGACCGCATCATCGCTGATCCGGGCATCGGTTTCGGCAAGGATCTGTCGCACAATCTGGCACTGCTGCGTGGGTTGAGCCTGTTCCATGGGCTGGGTGTGCCCTTGTTGCTCGGGGCGAGCCGCAAGCAGCTCATTCCGCGCATCGCCAAGCCCGAGGGCGCCGATGGCATCGTCGATATACCGCCCGATGCCCGCTTGCCCGGCAGCCTGGCGCTGGCGCTGCACGCGGCGGCGCAAGGGGTGCAGTTGGTTCGGGTTCATGACGTTCCCGAAACGGTGCAGGCGCTGGCGGTGTGGCGTGCGGCGCAGCCACGCTGGTAAGGGCATGGGAAAGAAAAACTGCGCGCGTGCGCCGCAGCATGGCATCTTCACAGCGCCGATTGATCTGCTATTGGGATCAGGGTGCGCGGGGAGCGCGGGGATTAACAGCGGGAAAAACCATGGCAAATAATGACCATCAGGGCACAAAAGACCATCGTGAAACCTATGAAGGCTTCATGTCGGTGACCAAATGGGGCGTTATCCTGATCGTCATCGCCCTGGTGCTGATGGCAGTCTTTCTCGTCTGAAATCCGCCCACCGTTATCGCCAAAGCCTGAATACTGGGGGCATATAATGAAGATCGCCGTGTTGCGCGAAACTGCCGATGCTGAAAACCGCGTTGCAGCCACGCCCGAAACCGTCCGTAAACTCATCGGCCTGGGCGCCGAACTCGCCATCGAAGCCGGTGCCGGGGCTGGTGCGGCGATTGCCGATGCCGCCTATGCCGAAGCCGGCGCCACGGTCGCCGACCGCGCTGCCACCATTGCCGCGGCCGATCTCGTACTTGGTGTGCAGGGCCCGGCGGTTGCCGACCTGCCGGGGATCAAGTCCGGCGCCATGCTTGCCGCCATTCTGAGCCCGTTCGGCGACCGTGGCCGCATCGATGATTATGCAAAGGCTGGCGTTACCGCGCTGTCGATGGAATTCATGCCGCGCATCACCCGCGCGCAATCGATGGACGTGCTGTCATCACAATCGAACCTGGCCGGCTACAAATCGGTCATCGACGCGGCCGAAGCCTATGGCCGCGCCTTTCCGATGATGATGACCGCCGCCGGCACGATTTCAGCAGCGCGCGTCTTCATCATGGGTGTCGGCGTTGCCGGTTTGCAGGCGATCGCGACGGCACGGCGGCTTGGCGCGCTGGTCTCCGCCACCGATGTGCGCTCGGCTGTGAAGGAACAGATTGAATCCTTGGGTGCCAAGGCGATCTTCGTTGAAAACGTCAAGGGCATCGAAGGCGAAGGCGCCGGCGGCTATGCCACCGAAATGTCGGATGAATACAAGGCGGCGCAGGCAGCTTTGGTGAGCAGCCACATCGCCAAGCAGGACATCGTCATCACCACCGCGCTGATCCCAGGTCGCCCGGCACCGCGGCTGATCACCGACGCCCAGATCGCCAGCATGCGCCCCGGCAGCATCATCGTCGATCTCGCGGTCGAAAGCGGCGGCAATGTCGAAGGGTCGCGTATGGGCGAAATCGTCACCGTGCACGGCGTCAAGATCATCGGCCACAAGAACGCCGCCGGGCGGCTCGCGGCCGATGCCTCGGCGCTTTATTCGCGCAACCTGTTCAACCTGATCAACGCCTTCTGGGACAAGGACGCCAAAACTTTGGCTTTCCCGGCAGATGATGAAATCGTCGTCGGCATCAAGCTGACCGAGGGCGGCGCCGTCGTCCACGAACGCCTGCGCGCCGGCTGAGGAGTTAGAGCCATGGAATTTTTCTCGATCTTCTCCATCTTCGTGATGGCCTGTTTCGTCGGCTATTATGTCGTCTGGTCGGTCACCCCGGCGCTGCACACGCCGCTGATGGCAGTGACCAACGCCATTTCGTCGGTCATTGTCGTCGGCGCGCTGATCGCGTCGTCGGCAGCGGCGGGCGGTTCAGAGGCATCGCGCTGGCTCGGCCTGCTTGCGGTGGTGCTGGCCAGCGTCAACATCTTCGGGGGCTTTGCCGTTACCCGGCGGATGCTCGCGATGTACAAGAAAAAAGACAAGAAGCCGGCGGCGGCTAAGTAGGGGATCGACCGATGGAACATGTTGCCGCTGCCACGCCCGCCTGGGCGATGCTCGCTTATCTGATCGCGGGCGTTCTCTTCATCCTTTCGCTGCGCGGCCTGTCGTCGCCGGAATCGAGCCAGGCGGGCAACCGCAACGGCATGATCGGCATGGCAATCGCCGTCGGGACCACCTTGTACCTGCATAGTACCGGCCTACCGCTGATCATCGCTGCCATCGCCATTGGCGGCACCATCGGCTGGTTCATCGCGCAACGCATCCAGATGACGGCGATGCCCGAACTCGTCGCCGGCTTCCACTCGCTGGTCGGTATGGCGGCGGTGCTCGTCGGCTGCGCGGCTTACCTCAACCCGGGCGCTTTCGGCATTCTCGATAGCGTTACCAACGAAATCCTGCCGGTCAGCCGGGTTGAATTGGGCCTGGGCGTCGCCATCGGAGCGATCACCTTCTCCGGCTCGGTCATCGCCTTCCTCAAGCTGTCGGGCCGCATGAGCGGCAACCCGATCATGTTGCCGGGGCGCCACATCATCAATCTGGGCATCCTCGCCGGCATCCTCGGCCTTGTCGGCTATTTCGTTACCGACCAAAGCGCCTGGGTGTTCTGGACGGTCACGGCGCTCAGCTTTGCCATCGGTTTCCTGCTGATCATCCCGATCGGCGGCGCCGACATGCCGGTCGTTATCTCGATGCTCAACAGCTATTCGGGCTGGGCGGCCGCCGCCATGGGCTTCACGCTCGGCAATACCGCGATGATCATCACCGGTGCGCTCGTCGGCTCGTCGGGCGCCATCCTGTCGTACATCATGTGCAAGGCGATGAACCGCAGCTTCATCAGCGTTATCGCTGGCGGCTTCGGCGATGCGGGTGGCCCTGCCGCCGCCGGCTCGGCGATCCAGAAGGCGTACAAGGCCGGTTCAGCCGAAGATGCCGCCTTCATCATGAAGAACGCCGAAAGCGTCATCATCGTGCCGGGTTATGGCATGGCGGTTTCGCAGGCCCAGCACGCGCTGCGCGAAATGGGCGACCTGCTGAAAAAGGAAGGCGTTTCGGTCAAATACGCCATCCACCCGGTCGCCGGTCGCATGCCCGGCCACATGAACGTGCTGCTCGCCGAAGCCAATGTGTCGTACGATGAAGTCTTCGAACTCGAGGACATCAACAGCGATTTCTCGCAATGCGACGTCGCCTTCGTCATCGGCGCCAATGACGTGACCAACCCGGCCGCCAAGACCGACAAGACCAGCCCCATCTACGGGATGCCGGTCCTTGATGTCGAAAAGGCCAAGACGGTGCTGTTCGTCAAGCGCTCGATGGGCGGGGTCGGCTATGCCGGCGTCGACAACAGCGTGTTCTACATGGACAACACGATGATGCTGCTGGCCGATGCCAAGAAGATGGTCGAAACCATCGTCAAGAACCTCGGGCACTGATGCGCTTGGCCGGTCTGGCCCTGCTGCTCGCCGCTCCGGTGGCAGCAGGGCCGACCGCGCATCTGACATCGCCTGAATCGATCGCGCTTGCCCGGCCATTTTCGGATGCAACCGACGTAAACGGCATCCTCTACATCTCCGGCCAGATCGGCGCGGTGCCCGGGCAGGACCAAGTGGTCCCCGGCGGGATCGAGGCCGAAACTGCACAGGTCATGGCCAATATCGGCACGGTACTGGCGCGGCGCGGGCTGACCCATGCCGCGCTGTTCAAATGCACCGTCATGCTCGCCGACATGAAGCAGTGGGACGCTTTCAACAAAGTCTATGTGGGCTATTTCACGCCCGGCCGCTTCCCCGCTCGCAGCGCCTTCGGTACCAATGGCCTGGCGCGCGGCGCGGCGGTGGAGCTGGAATGCTGGGCGAACAGCGCCGGCTGATACGGCAGTGGGCTATAAAAGCATGCGGCCCCAGTTGCCGCAGGCATCCCAAGTCAACAGCAACTGCACGTGGTATAATTAACCGGCCGGCTTGTCGCTCCACAGCGCCGGGAATCGTTCCTTCAGCGCCTCGACCTTCGGGATGTCGTTATGGGCGATATAGGGTTGGTTCGGGTTCGCTCGCAGGTAATTCTGGTGATAGCCTTCAGCAGGGTAAAAGGGCTTGCCCGGCTCCAGCGTCGTGACGATCCGGCCCGGCCAGGTTTTCGCGGCTGTCAGTTGCGCGACATAGGCGCGGGTAAGCGTCGTCTGTTCGGCATTTTGCGGGAAGATAGCGCTGCGATACTGGCTGCCGTTGTCGGGGCCTTGCCGGTTCAACTGCGTCGGATCATGCGCCACCGAGAACAGGATGCGCAGCAGCGTGCCATAGCTGACCTTGGCGGGGTCGTATCTGATCTCGACCGCTTCGGCATGCCCGGTTATGCCGGTGCCGACGACCTCGTACATCGCCGTCGCCTTCGCGCCGCCAGCATAGCCCGAGCGCACGGACGTGACGCCCCTGACCCGTTCGAACACGCCTTCGACGCCCCAGAAGCAGCCGCCGGCAAATACGGCGGTTTGCAGCGGCCCGGCCTTGAGCGGCGCATCGGCAACCGGTGCCGGCGCGGTGACCATATGCTCGGCGGCAATCGCCCCCGAACAGGCGGCGGTACCGAGCAGGGCGGCGATGGCAAGATTGCGCAGCATCGGATCAGGCCTTGGCAGGAGTGAAGGTCATGGCGGCGCCGTTCATGCAATAGCGCAGGCCTGTCGGCCTTGGCCCATCATCGAAGACATGGCCAAGATGCCCGCCGCAGCGCCGGCAATGAACTTCGGTGCGGGTCATGAACAGGCTGGTGTCGGTGGTCGTGCCCAGGGCATTCTTCAGCGGCGCATAAAAACTCGGCCAGCCGGTGCCGCTGTCGAACTTGGTGCGGGCATCGAACAGCGGCAACGCACAGCCCTTGCAGGCGAAAACCCCGGCGCGATGCTCATTATTGAGCGGCGACGAGAACGGCCGCTCGGTCGCTTCGTGGCGCAGCACATCATAGGCGAGCCCGGGCAGTTTCTGGCGCCACTGCGCATCGGTGAGGCTATATGCGAACTTCACCGCCCCGGCAGCGAGTGCCGGTTGTTCGGTAAAGCGCAGCGCAACAGCCGCGGCCAGCGCAGAGACGATGAGGGTGCGTCGGTTGGTCATGGCCCTTTATACGCCGGCTGGCAGCAAATGGTTATGGCGCGGATGCCGCAGGGGCAGGGGCAGGCTGCTTTGCCAGCCAGGCCTTGCCTTGGCTGTCGGCCAGCACCACCAAGTCGCCGAGTGCCGCGCTGACGTCGATCAGGTGCAGCCCCCAGCTTTCAACAAGTTGCGTGCCAAGCATGACATCGCCGCCGATGCTGTCGGTGCGCGGATCGGCTGGATCGGCATCGGTGCGAATGGCGAGGCGTTGGGCGCCGTCACCATCGGTGCATTCGCCGCTCAACAACCCCGGCAGTGCCACGAACGCCGTCGTCACCGTTATGTCCTTGGCCCAGGGCGATTGGCTACTGGCATTGTCGACGAGGTTGCTCGCTGTCGGCAACAGCATCCGCAACGGCGCACGGCCACCGCCGAGCGCTGCCGGATTGGTGCAGGCGACCGCCATGCCCGGCACGGCCGTGCGGCCGAAGCGCGAATCCGCCGGCGGCACCTTGCCATCGCGGAACGACACCCAGGCCAGCACGCAGCCGGTCTGGTTCGCCGCCTGGCACAAGGCCATGGTCTTCAGGTCGCCACCGACGGTCTTGCCGGCCGGCACCAGTAAATTTGTGCCCGGTATATAGGCGGCGATGACGCGCGCCGCGACCGGTTTTCCCTCGATCTCGTTCTGCAACAGCGCCTTGATGACACCGCTACCCTGGCTGTGGCCGATCAGTATGACGCCGCGGCCGCGACCATCAGAATCGCGATTGTCGCGCGCCAGATAATCGTTCCACGCCGCCACGACATCGCGATAGGCCAGCACGCGGTCGGCGGTGCTCGCCTTGCCGAACATGGCATCGCGCAGCGCCTTCAGCGTCACCTGGCGATACATCGGCGCAAAGGTGCGGCAGACGCTGCGAAAGGCGGCGAACTGGATGCGCGCGACATTGGTTTCGGCGGTATCGATGCTCAGATCGCTGTTGTCGGTCGCGTCGGTCGAAACCGTCGGATAGACATAGAAACAGTCGATCTTCTGCGCCGTCGGCATCGGCAGCGAGACGATGTTGGTGCGGCCCGAGCCAGCGACAGCGGTGATCGCCAGATCGCCGCCGCACGCATCGGCGCCGGCACCTGTGCGGCCCGGCCGGCACAGCCAATTGGCAGCCTGCGTATAATCGGGCGCTGCATAAGCGGCAGCGGGGGCGGGAGCCGGGACCTGTGCCGTAGCGGGAGCGGCCATATCTGCCGCAGCTGCCGGCGGGGCGAGCAGCAACGGCGCCAGCAGCATCGGCGCGAGCAGCGACGGCGCGAGCGCGAGCAACCGCACCCTCAAAACCCTGCCTTCAGGCGCGGCGACACGTCCATGCCCATCCGTTCCAGTGCTGCGGCGATCTTGTCACGCCCGGCATCATGTTCGGCCCAGAACATCGGCCCGCCGCGATACACCGGCCAGCCATAGCCGTTGATCCAGACGATATCGATGTCGCTCGCCCGCTGCGCCATGCCTTCATCAAGGATCTTGGCGCCTTCGTTGACCATCGGATAAAGGCAGCGTTCGAGGATCTCCTCGTCCGAAATGTCGCGGCGGTTGATGCCCTTTTCAGCGGCATAATCGAGGATGATCTGTTCGGCGACCGGCGAGGGGGTGCGGTTGCGCGCTTCGTCGTAATCGTAAAAGCCCTTGCCGTTCTTCTGGCCGCGCAGCCCGGCTTCGCAAAGCCGGTCGCGCACGGAGACCCCCTTCGATGTTTCAGCCGACCAGCCGATATCAAGCCCGGCAAGATCGCTCATCTGGAACGGCCCCATCGGGAAGCCAAAATCGGTCAGCACCCGGTCGACATCGGCCGGACGCGCGCCTTCGAGGATCAGCTTGTTCGCCTGTTCCTGCCGGGCGCCGAGCATGCGGTTGCCGATGAAGCCATGGCAGACCCCCGAAACCACGCCAATCTTGCCGATCGCCTTGCCCACCGCCATCGCGGTGGCGAGCACCTGCTTGCTGGTCTTGGCGCCGTTAACCACCTCGAGCAGCCGCATGACATTGGCCGGCGAGAAAAAGTGCATGCCGACGACGCTTTCGGGCCGGGTCGTGCTGGCGGCGATTTCGTCGATATTGAGATAGGAAGTGTTCGACGCGAGGATCGCGCCGGGCTTGGCGATGCTGTCGAGCTTGCCGAAAATTTCCTTCTTTACGACCATGTTTTCGAACACAGCTTCGATGATCAGGTCGGCATCCTTGAGGTCTTCCAGCGCCAGCGTCGGGGTCAGCCGGCCCATGCGGGCTTCGACTTCCTCCATGGAGAAGCGGCCCTTTTTCGCGCTGTTTTCATAGTTGCGGCGAATGACGGCGACGCCGCGGTCGAGCGCTTCCTGCTTGGTTTCGACGATCGTGACGGGGATGCCGACACTGAGGAAGTTCATCGCAATGCCGCCGCCCATCGTGCCGGCACCGATGATGCCGACCGATTTGACCAGCAGCGGCTGTACATCCACCGGCAGGCCGTCGATTTTGGCGGCCTGGCGTTCGGCGAAAAACACATGGCGCTGGGCGGCGGATTGCAACCCGCCCATCAGCTTCATGAACTCGCTGCGTTCTACCTTGATGCCGTCTTCGAACGGCAGCGCGACAGCGGCTTCGATGCATTTGATATTGGCTTCGGGGGCTTCGAAGCCGGCGAATTTTTTGGCATTGGCCTTGCGGAATTCGGCGAACATCGGGGCCAGCGACGCAGCATCGCCGCCAAGCCGCGAGCTGTCATCACGCACCTTCTTGAGCGGGCGGCCTTCGGCGACGATCTTGCGGGCAAAGGCAATGGCGCCGGCGGTCAGGTCGCCGTCAACAATTTCATCGACAAGCCCGGCCGCAAGCGCGGCTTTCGCCGCCATCGGCGTGCCGCTGGTCACCATCTCGACCGCCTTGGCAGCCCCGACGATGCGCGGCAGCCGCTGGGTGCCGCCGGCACCCGGCAGCAGGCCGAGCTTGACTTCGGGCAGGCCGAGCTTGGCGCGGGCATCGGCGACGCGATAATGTGCGCACAACGCCACTTCGAGCCCGCCGCCCAGCGCCGTGCCATGGATGGCGGCAACCACCGGCACTGCGGCCGATTCCATCGCATCCTGCACGGCGTGGAGCGAGGCGCCGCGCGGGGCCTTGCCGAATTCCGAGATATCGGCGCCGGCGATGAAGGTGCGCCCGGCGCAGACCAGCACGACCGCCTTGACCGACGCATCGCCGGCAATCGCTTTGAAGGCGCCGTCGAGACCGTCGCGGACATCGGCCGACAAGGCGTTGACGGGCGGCGAATTGACCGTGACGATGGCAATATCGCCATCCTTGCCCAGATCGACGACGGCGTTGATGGCGGCCATGTGGCTCTCCCTAGCGGATTGAATTTGACGCCTTGTGTCATAGCAGGGCCGCGCGGCAAGGGAACACGGGATTTGTGCATGGCGCGATCGCGCGGGCTGTAGTTGCGGAGGTGGCCCATGGGCGCTATTCTGACTGCATGAATTATCAGGCAGCCCTGAAGAATTACGTGCGTCGCGCGGCCTTGCCGGCGGTCTGCATCCTGTTGATCGTCTATTTTGTCAGCCATGCGATCACCGGGCCGACCGGTGTGTTCGCGTGGAAGGACTATCGGGTGCAGCGCGCCGACCTGTTGCAACAGGCCACCGCCAGCGCCGAGGCACGGGCCGCGCTCGACCGCCAGGTCAAATTGCTTGATCCGCGCCGGGTCGATCCCGATCTCGCCGATGAACTGGTCCGCAAGAACCTCAATGTGGTGAAGCCCGACGAAGTGATCGTGCGGCTCGATGATCGGTGACCGACGCGATTGAGGGTTGAAGCGGGCGGCTTGAGGCTCCTATACCCGGCAAGGCAATCCGGAGGCGTTTTCCTTGGCTCGTTCCGCACCATCAAAAGCCGCTGCAAAGACGGCGACTCCATCCAATCCATTTCCCGTGCCGAATTGGCAACGCCCCGATGAACCGCAAAGGTACAGGGCCAGCGCCAGCGAACTGCTCGATTTTTACCGCCAGATGGTGCTGATCCGCCGCTTTGAGGAGCGCGCCGGCCAATTGTACGGCATGGGGATGATCGGCGGTTTCTGCCACCTGTATATCGGCCAGGAAGCCGTTGTCGTCGGCCTGCAGTCCGCGCTGAAAAGCACCGATTCGGTTATCACCGGCTATCGCGATCATGGCCATATGCTCGTCGCCGGCATCCCCGCCAATGCGGTGATGGCGGAACTGACCGGCCGCGCCGCCGGCATTTCCAAGGGCAAGGGCGGATCGATGCACATGTTCAGCGTCGAACATGGCTTTTACGGCGGCCATGGCATCGTTGGTGCACAGGTGTCGCTGGGCACAGGTCTGGCGTTCGGTCACAAATATCGCGGCGATGGCGGGCTGGCGATGGCCTATTTCGGCGATGGCGCGTCGAACCAGGGCCAGGTCTATGAAAGCTTCAACATGGCCGAACTGTGGAAGCTGCCGATCATCTTCGTCATCGAGAACAACCAGTACGCCATGGGCACCAGCGTCAACCGCGCGTCATCGGAAGACCTTTTGTATCGCCGCGGCGAAAGCTTCCGGGTGCCGGGCCTGCAGGTCGATGGCATGGACGTGCAGGCGGTGCGCGGCGCGGCGCAAGTGGCGGTCGATTGGGTGCGCAGCGGCAAGGGGCCGATGCTGCTCGAACTCAAGACCTATCGCTATCGCGGCCACTCCATGTCGGACCCGGCGAAATATCGATCACGCGAGGAAGTCCAGGCGATGCGCGAGAAAAGCGACCCCATCGAACAGGTCAAGCGCGAGATCATCGAAGGCGGCCATGCCGATGAAGCGGCGCTCAAGAAGATCGACCGCGAGGTGCGCGAGATCGTGGATGCCGCCGCCGATTTCGCCGAAACCGCGCCCGAGCCCGATGCGGCCGAATTGTACACCGACGTGCTGGTGGGAACCTACTGATGCCCGAAATCAAGCTCCCCGCCATGTCGCCGACCATGGAAGAAGGCACGCTGGCCAAATGGCTGGTCAAGGAAGGTGATGCGATCAAGGCCGGCGATGTGCTGGCGGAGATCGAGACCGACAAGGCGACGATGGAACTCGAAGCCGATGAGCCGGGCACGATGGGCAAGATCATGGTGCCCGCCGGCAGCGAAGGCGTGAAGGTCGGCACGGTCATCGCGGTGATTTTCGGTGACGGTGAATCGCAGGCGGCAAGAACGCCGGCACCATCCCAAACCACGCCGCCAGCGGCACCACCCGCGCCAAAAGCACCGCCCTCGCCCCACGCGGGAGAGGGCGACTCGGCACCAGCCGGGCGGGGAGAGGGGGCGCCGCAATCCGCCACCAAACGCACCACCGTCCGCGAAGCGCTGCGCGATGCCATGGCCGAGGAAATGCGCACCACCGACGAAGTGTTCGTGATGGGCGAGGAAGTCGCCGAATATCAGGGCGCCTACAAGGTCACGCAAGGCTTGCTCGAGGAGTTCGGCCCGCGCCGGGTCATCGACACGCCGATCACCGAGCATGGCTTCGCCGGCATCGGCGCCGGGGCGGCGATGGGCGGGCTGCGGCCGGTCATCGAATTCATGACCTTCAACTTCGCGTTGCAGGCCATCGACCACATCATCAACAGCGCCGCCAAGACCAATTACATGAGCGGCGGCCAGATGCGCTGCCCGATCGTGTTTCGCGGCCCCAATGGCGCCGCGGCGCGGGTGGGTGCGCAGCACAGCCATAATTTCGCGCCCTGGTATGCCAGCGTACCCGGCCTGATCGTCATCGCGCCGTACAGCGCCGCCGATGCCAAGGGCTTGCTCAAGGCGGCGATCCGCTGTCCCGACCCGGTGGTCTTCCTCGAAAACGAACTGCTCTACGGCCAGAGCTTCGATGTGCCCGAAGGCGATCATGTCGTCCCCATCGGCAAGGCGTCGGTCGTGCGCGCCGGAAAACACGTGACATTGGTCAGCTATTCGATCGGCGTCGGTGTCTGCCTCGCCGCCGCCGAAACGCTGGCGGCCGAAGGCATCGAGGCCGAGATCATCGATCTGCGCACGCTGCGGCCGCTTGATACGGCGACGGTGCTCGCAAGCCTGAAGAAGACCAACCGCATGGTGGTGGTGGAGGAAGGCTTCCCGGTCTGCTCGATTGCCAGCGAGATCATCACGGTCGCGATGGAACAGGGCTTCGACGATCTCGACGCGCCGGTGCTGCGCGTCACCAATGTCGATGTGCCGATGCCCTATGCCGCCAATCTGGAAAAACTGGCGCTGATGAAACCCGACGACGTGGTGCGCGCGGCGAAGAAGGTTTGCTACAAATGATCGACATCACCATGCCCGCCCTGTCGCCGACGATGGAGACGGGAACCGTTTCGAAATGGCTCGTCAAGGTCGGCGATGCGGTCAAGTCGGGCGACGTGCTCGCCGAGATCGAAACCGACAAGGCGACGATGGAGGTCGAGAGCATCGACGAGGGCGTCGTCGTCGAACTCGTCGTCGCGGCAGGCACCGAGGGCGTACCGGTCGGCCAGGTCATCATGCGGTTGCAGGGCGAAGGCGAGGCGACGCCGGCGCCAAAGAAAGCTGCTGCTGTGGCGCCCGCACCGAGCGTTGCGGCTCCGGTTGCGCCCGTTGTGCACGTTGCCGCGGCTGCCCCGGTTGTCGCATCGGCTGATCGCGTCAACGCCAGCCCGCTCGCCCGGCGTATCGCCGAGGCCCAGGGCATTGCGCTCGCCACGGTCAGCGGCTCCGGCCCCAATGGCCGCATCGTGCGCGCCGATGTCGATGCGTCGGTGGCCAAGCCGGCTGCACCCGCACCGGCAGTGGTCGTCGCTCCGCCAGTCTTCGCCGCACCGGTTGCAGCGCCCGCTCCGGCGCCAAAACCCGCTGCCCCCGCGCCGACCAGCGCGATCCCGCACGAGGTCGCCAAGCTCGGCGCGGTGCGCAAGATCATCGCCAAGCGCCTGACCGAGGCCAAGGCGACGATCCCGCACATCTATCTGACCGTCGATGTCCGGCTCGATGCGCTGCTCAAGCTGCGCGGCGAGCTCAATGCCGCGCTCGAACCGCGTGGTATCAAGCTCAGCGTCAACGACATGATCATCAAGGCGCTGGCGCTGGCCTTGCGGCAGGTGCCCAAGTGCAATGTCTCCTTCGCCGGCGATAATCTCATCAGCTACAGCCGCGCCGATATTTCGGTCGCGGTGGCGGCGCCCTCCGGCCTGATCACCCCGATCATCGTCGGGGCGGAGGGCAAGGCACTGTCGCAGATCGCGAGCGAGATGAAGGCGCTTGCTGAAAAGGCGCGGGCCGGGAAGCTGCAACCGCATGAATATCAGGGCGGCACCGCCAGCCTGTCCAACCTTGGCATGTTCGGCATCAAGAGCTTCGACGCGGTGATCAACCCGCCGCAAGCGATGATCCTCGCCGTCGGGGCAGGCGAACAGCGGCCCTATGTGGTCGGCGGCGCGCTCGCTATCGCGACGGTGATGAGCGTGACCGGCAGCTTCGACCATCGCGCCATCGACGGCGCGGACGGGGCGGAGTTGATGAGCGCGTTCAAGGCGCTGATCGAGAACCCGCTCGGGTTGGTGGCGTGACTCTTCCCTCTCCCCTTGCGGGAGAGGGCGACTCGGCGCGCGGGCGCCGAGCGGGGAGAGGGGTTGTTCCCGATCGCCAGCGCAATAACGCTAAGGCGATGCGCAGCGGCATGACTGATGCCGAGACGAAGCTCTGGGCGATCCTCCGCGCCAAGCGCCTTGAAGCGTGGAAGTTCAAGCGCCAGGTGCCGATCGGCCCGTACATTGCTGACTTCGCCTGCTTTGCGGCCAGGTTGATTGTCGAGGCCGACGGCTCGCAGCATGTGGACAGTGTGACCGATCCACGGCGAACTGCGTGGCTGGAAGAACAGGGTTTTTCTGTCCTGCGCTTCTGGAATGCCGAGATCCTGCTGCGGCCCGACGATATCGCGATGCACATTCACCGGGTCTTGACCGCCCCCTCTCCCCGCTCGCCTTTGGCGAGTCGCCCTCTCCCGCAAGGGGAGAGGGAAAGGAACACTCATGACTGCTGAACCCTTCGATCTCATCATCCTCGGCTCAGGCCCCGGCGGCTATGTCGCTGCCATCCGCGCCAGCCAACTCGGCATGAAAGTCGCCATCGTCGAGCGCGAGCGCCTTGGCGGCATTTGCCTCAACTGGGGGTGCATCCCGACGAAAGCCTTGCTGCGGACATCCGAAATCTACCATTACATGCAGAATGCCTCGGCCTATGGCCTGTCCGCCACCGGGGTGGGCTTCGATCTCGCCAAGATCACCGAGCGCAGCCGCAAGGTTGCGGCGCAGCTCAATGGCGGCGTCAAGGGACTGATGAAGAAGAACAAGGTCAGCGTCGTCGAAGGCAGCGGCACCCTGACCAGCGCCACCGAACTGACCGTCACCACCGGCGACCAGGCCCGCACGCTGACCGCCCCCAACATCATCATCGCCACCGGTGCGCGGGCGCGCGACCTGCCGGGCCTCACCGCCGATGGCCAGCGCATCTGGACCTATC
>CAJAHV010000038.1 GCA_903939555.1 uncultured Alphaproteobacteria bacterium
CGCACGCCTCAACCCGCTCGGTGGCCTCGGCATCCCGGCGCTCGACCTCAAGGCCGAGATCAACCGCCTGCGGCGTGACCGCAACGCTGTGATTGTGGCGCATTATTATCAGGACCCCGACATCCAGGACATCGCCGATTTCGTCGGCGACAGCCTCGATCTGTCGCGCAAGGCAGCGGCGACCGATGCCGAGGTGATCGCCTTTTGCGGCGTCAAGTTCATGGCCGAAGTGGCGAAAATCCTGTCGCCGCAAAAGACCGTGGTGCTGCCCGATCTCAAGGCCGGGTGCAGCCTGGAAGACAGTTGCCCGCCGGAAGAATTCGCGCGTTTCCGCCGCGCCCACCCCGATCACATCTCGCTGACCTACATCAACTGTTCGGCGGCGGTGAAAGCGGAGAGCGACATCATCGTCACCTCGTCCTCGGCCGAAAAGATCATCAACCAGCTTCCGGCCGACCAGAAGATCCTGTTCGCCCCCGACAAGCATCTGGGCGCCTGGCTCAACCGCAAGACCGGGCGCGACATGCTGCTCTGGGATGGCGCTTGCATCGTTCACGAGAAATTCTCGGTCACCGAATTGCTCAAGCTGAAGGCGCTGCACCCGGCCGCCCCGGTGCTCGCCCACCCCGAATGCCCGGCTGCCATCCTCGATCTGGCGCACTACATCGGCGCGACGAGCGGCATCCTCAACTATGCGCTGAACAGCCCCGAGCCGACGATCATCGTCGCCACCGAGCCCAATATCATCCACCAGATGCAATTGAAGGCGCCGCACAAGAATTTCATCGGCGCGCCGGGGGCCGACGGCAATTGCGGCTGCAATATGTGCCCGTACATGGCGCTCAACACGATGGAAAAACTCTATCTTTCGTTGCGCGATTTGCAGCCGCAGATCGACGTGCCCGAAGACGTGCGGGTGCGCGCCAAGGTGTCGCTCGACCGGATGCTCGACATGTCGGCAGCGGCATCGGCCGTGCCGATCAGGGGGGATTGAGGCGATGATCGCCGGTTTCGATATCGACGGCTTTGTCCGCGCCACGCTTGCCGAAGACATGGGCGAGGGCGGTGATCGCACCTCGGCGGCGGTCATTCCCGCCGATGCGACGCTGACCGCCGTGATGGACACGCGCGATGCCGTGACCGTTGCCGGCCTGCCGCTTGCCGCCGCGTTTTTTCGCGCGCTCGACCCGCAGTGCACGATCGAGATGCTGGCGCGCGATGGCAACAAGGCCGCCGCCGGCACCGCGCTGATGCGCATTACCGGCAATGCCCGGGCGCTGCTGACGGCGGAACGATCGGCGCTGAATACCGTGCAGCACCTGACCGGCATCGCCACGCTGACGCGCAAATATGTCGAAGCGATTGCCGGGACGGGGGCCGTGCTGCTCGATACCCGCAAGACGCTGCCGGGCCTGCGCCTGCTGGAGAAATATGCGACGCGGATGGGCGGGGCGACCAACCACCGCATGCGGCTTGATGATGGCGTGATGATCAAGGACAATCACATCGCGGTCGCAGGCGGTGTGGAACCGGCGGTGCGCGCTGCCAAGGCAGCGGGCTTGCGCGATGTGGTGGTGGAGGTCGATTCGATCGACCAGATCGCCCCGGCACTGGCGGCGGGGGCCGATCGGCTGTTGCTCGACAACATGCCGCCGTCGCTGCTGCGCGCGGCGCTGGCAGTGGTCGCCGGCCGGGTGCC
>CAJAHV010000039.1 GCA_903939555.1 uncultured Alphaproteobacteria bacterium
ATGGTCAATCCACAATCAGACGGCAATGAAGGTAACAATCTTCTCCTTGATCTGCACCTCACCGACATCAATGGGGATAAATTTGCTGACCTGATCGCTGGCTATGGGCATGGGGCGACACCAAGCCTACTCTTCATAAACAGAAACGGTCGTTACAACTTTGACGAGCGCATCGCCTTACCGCCCAGCATATATGGCATCGATACAAATCTTCACCTTGAAACGAGAAGCCTTGATATCGACAATGATGGTGATCTCGACATCCTAATCCAACATTCGAGATATGTTCCTTACTACGGAGGAAATTATCTCCAATTATTGAGAAACGATCAGGGTGTTTTTACCGACATAACCGCCTCAGCACTATCGCAAGATCAGAGTGACATTCGGGCGGAGCGCTTGAACTGGTCTCCTGACGTGTTCATTCGTGACCTAGACGGAGATCGTTTAGTCGACATCGTTTACGGGCTGAGCAACGGACACCTGCTCGTGTTCTTTAATCAAGGCGGAGGACGCTTTACAAGGTTAACGACCACCTTAGCTCGAAATGCAATGGGTCGACTGCTTGAAGTTGGAGATTTCGACGCCGATGGCAAGCAAGAGTTAGTTTACTATCAGTATGGTGGATCGGCGACCGAAAAGACTTATATTATCAATGTGTACAAAATTGATTTCCAGAAGCCGTGAGCTTCCTAATATCTTGCTCTTCGAGACATATTGCTCCGTAAATGGTCGAAACCTTTCTCGCTGCATTATGATGGCTGCGCCCTAAAGATGCCTATGACCGCTGCTGCGTAATGTTCAACCGCCCGTCCACACACGAAACTACTTACAGTGCCGGCCAGACGGGTGAACCGCCCCGAACCGTCGCCCGAAGCCATCAACCAGTGGCACAAGAGTCAACCAGAAGGCGCCGCTCTGGGAAACCCGCCACGGGCCAGGATATCGTCCACAGTGCGCTCGCGCGCCGCTAGCGGCGCGCCGAGCACGCGCTGTACATAGAGATCGCGCAGCCGCTCCAGCTCGGCGCGGGTCTCGGCATCCTGCACAAAGCCTTCGATGGCGGCGGCGTGAGGCCCTCCCTGCGCCTCCAGCAGCTTTTCTGTGATGGCCATGCGATCACGCATCACCCACACCTCCTGCACCAGCGCCATGACCATGCGGCCTAGATCATCGACATTCATGGCTTCAAGCGTTGCATCACGCTTCAGCGTGCTCTGGACCTTGCCCATTGCTCAGGTCGCCTTTACAAGTTGCTGGTCCACGGGCTTGGTCCCTCGAGTGATCCAGGGGTACCAATCCTGGCCGAGCGCATAGCCCTCGACATTGGTGAATCCTGCGTCCTTCAGCTGTTGCTCTAGGCTGGAATGCAGCACAGCGCTGAAAAACGGCTCGCCGCGGTTTTCCGTCTCCCAATCGAGCACGACGGCATGGAACAGGTCCACAACCCGGAAAGGCGGCGGGTCGGAGATCACTATGTCCCCACCCGGCTTGAGGATACGGTACATCTCCTCGAACAGCTTGGCGTTCTCCTTGGGCGGCAGCTCATGGTGGAGCGCATAAGTGATCACGCCATCGAAGCTGGTATCCGGCTCTCCGGTGCGGGTGATCTCGCGCTGCTTCAGATGCGCCTTGAGGCCTTGGCTCTCGGCCATCCGGTGACCGCCCTTGAGCAGCCCTGCGGAGAGATCACTCCCCACCAACTCGGCGTCCGGAAATACCGTGTTCAGGGCACGGAAGGTGGTGGCGCCACCACAGCCGGGCTCATAGATGCGCTCATAGTGCGCCTTGGGGAACTGGCGAACGGTCTTGATGCGCTGCTGGGCAATGTCGTCGCCGACGCCCACGGCCGCGTAGCCGCCCTTGCTGAACACGAAGGGGCCAACGGCGAAGGCAAACAATGGTCCATAAAGATCATAGCCCTCCCAGCCGCCGGGCTCGAGGTGCCACTCAGTTTCCCAATAGCGCGGCGCTTCGATGCTGGTGAGTTCGAGCGTGCCGCCGGCGGGCTTGGCTATAGGGGCGTTGACGAACGCCTCGAACATCGGGCGGCGCTCCTCGATCGCCGGGATGCCGGTGTTGAACACCTCCTCCGCGACATAACGCTGGATGAAGCGCTCGAGGCGGAACATCGGTTTGGAGCGGGCGATCAGCCGCGCCTCTGCGATGCGCTCGCGGCCACCCTCGCCCTCTGTGTCCGCGGCATGGTCAGCGCTGAGCTTTACTGCGGCTTCATCCGCCTCGAACTCGGCGCGGGCAGCGGGGCGCAATTTGCCGGAGGAGAATTTCTGCAGTGAGCCGAGAATCTCCATCGCCGAGCGGCCGCGTTGGGAGAGGCTGAAATCCGGTTTGCCGCCATTGGCGAGTGCCTTGTCATCAAGCGTGGTGAGAAACGTCATCGGCAGTCCCCTTTAGCCAACATCATATCGCAAAAGCAGGGCATTCGGCGAAGGCTCCAAGCACATCGCGCGGTGGCAACTGGGCCTTGCGGGCGACGATCTTGCCAGCCGTCAGCCAGTTGTAGATCGTTCCATTGGTCGCGCCCGCCATGATGAGGCCGGCAGCCCATGCGGCGATGGTCGGCACATCATCGGCAATGATGTTGACCACCGCCTCGCGGGCGGCGCGCTCGGCCGGCGGCACTTTGGCATGCTCGCGGAAGAAGCCCTCGGTGAGTACCAGGCCGGGGCTAAGCCCGGCGATAGCGAGACTGCTACCTCCCACTTCGGCGGCGAAGGAGCGGGTAAAGAACGCCAGTGCCGCCTTGCTCGTGGCATAGCCGCCCATGCGCGGCACCGGCTCTCCGTCCGCGCCGGCGCCAAGCACGTTCCAGATGTCGCCGCCGCGCTCCGCCATGCCGGCAGCCGCGACCTGGCAGCCATGAAAGGCGCCGAGCAGGTTCGTATCAAGCATGACGGCGAAGGCCTTTGCCGGCAAGTCGAGTAAGCTGTTGCCGGTGAGCGCAAGCCCGGCATTGCTGATCCAGGCGTCCACTGGCCCAAGGCGGGCCTCGGCCTCTCGCCACAGTTGCTCGACAGCGCCGCGATCCCGCACATCACAGGCGATGCCGATTGCAGCATGGCCTTCCGCCCGGAGGCCGACCGCGGCCGTCTCTATATCGGTCGCATCGGGCGCGGCAAGCGCCACTGCCACGCCGTGCGCCGCCAGCGCCCGGGCGAGCCCAAGGCCAAGTCCCTGGCTGCCGCCGGTGATGACGGCGACCCGAGGCGCTATCCGGCTCATGCAGCCGGTTGCCGGGCGTAAAAGGCGTTCATCGCCACCGCGACTTCCGCCGGTTTTTCCTGATGCACGAAGGAGCCGGAGCCAGGGATGACAACGGAGTTGGCATTGGGAATTTTCGCCAGCCCGGTCTCGATATGGCGGACATATTGGCCGCGGTCGGCATTGACGAGCAGCGTAGGTGCCTGGATGCGCGGCAGATATTGTGTGACGCCGGCAAAGCCAACGCCGCGCTCACAGGCGCGCAGCCAAGGCCCAGCATGGGCGCGGGCCGCCGCCTGCTCCTCGGTAACGCTTGGTACCATTGTGTTGAAGACATTGGC
>CAJAHV010000040.1 GCA_903939555.1 uncultured Alphaproteobacteria bacterium
ACCACGCTGCCCTGCTGCAACGCCTTGCCACCGCATTCCTGCGCCGCTCCCCCGAGGAAGCAACCGCTGCCGGTTTCGACACCGGTGCCGATGCCGGCCTGCGCAGCCGACTCGATGACCGCTCGATCGCGGCGCGTGCAATAGATTGCGCCGGCGTTGCCGAGGCCCGGCGTCTGCTTGCCGCAGTTGACCGCCCCGCTCTCGGCTCCGCGGCCCGGCTTGATCATGACACCGCGTGCTTCGTTGCCGACAGCCTCGCCGATCTTCTCGCCCGGCCCGGCTATGTCGATCTCAACCTGCGACCCAGCCCTTATGTCGTCAGCCAGATGAACGGCGTTTATTACTGGCTGCCGGGCTTCCTCGGCACGACGCACCCCTTGCAGACACGCGCCGATGCCATCGCCTGGCAGTCCCGCCTGATCGCCTTCGCCGTCGCGCTCGACCAGGAAACCGCGCGGATTTTCGTGGATGCCGCTGCCGGAACCATCCCGCCCGATTTCGTCATCACGCGCACCCTCGCCCAGCTCCAGGCGCTGCGCGACACCCCACCACTGCAATCGCCCCTCATCGCCCCGGCCCTGCGCCGCGCCGCCGCTGCGGGCCTGCCCGACATGGCAGAAACGGCGGCAGACACCTTCGCCGCGCGCATAGCCCCGGCACTCGATCGCCAGATGGCAGCGCTGCGCGCAATTGCCCCCCGCGCCGCTGCTGTCGCCGGCGTCTGGCACCTCCCCGATGGCGATGCCTATTATGCCGCCGCGCTTCGCGCCAACAACACCACCGACATCGCCCCGACCGAACTGCACCGGCAGGGTCTGGCGCAATGTGCCGATCTGACCGCCCGGATCGATAGCCTGCTGGTGGCGCAGGGCCTGACCCGGGGCAGCGTCGCGGCGCGCGTCAAGGCGCTCGACAGCGACCCGCGCTTTGTCGTCGCCAATGATGACACCGGTCGCACCGCGATCCTGAACGCTGCCCGCGCGGCGATCGCCAAGGTCATGGCCCGGCTTCCCATGACCTTCAGCGACAACCATGTCGGGTCGCCCGAAGTGCAGCGCATGTCGCTGGCCATCGAACCCGGTTCCCCCGGCGCATTCTACAATGGCGGCAATCCCGGGACCATCGCGCTCAACCTTCTCATCCCCGGCGAACACCCGCTCTGGCGCCTGCCCACGCTTGTTCACCACGAAGGTGTCCCGGGGCATCATTTCCAGGCCGGCGTTCTGGACGCCGCTGGCGACCTCTCGCTGTTCCGCCGCATCGTCCGGTTTTCGGCTTATACCGAGGGCTGGGCGCTCTATGCCGAACAGGTCGCCGACGAACTCGGGGTTTACGCAGACGATCCGTTCGGCCGCATTGGCGCCCTCCAGTCGCAACTGTTCCGCGCGGCGCGGATCGTTGTTGATACCGGCATCCATCATCAGCGCTGGACGCTGGCACAAGCGGTTGCCTGGATGGTCGAAAACGCCGGCGAACAGGCAGAAGCCTCGATGCGCGAAGTCGTCCGCTACAGCGTGTACCCGGGGCAGGCGTGCAGCTTCAAGGTTGGCGCAAATAGCATCCTTGCGGCACGCGAAGCGGCGCGCACCGCGATGGGACCACGGTTCCGCATCCAGGACTTCCACGATCTCGTGCTCCGTTCCGGCCCGGTGCCGATGGCGGTCCTCGAAGCCGCCACACGTGCATGGAGCGCTGCATGAACCGCTATCGCTGGCTGCTCGTCCTGCCCTTTGTCTGGCAGATCGCAATGGTACCGCTGGTCAACGACATCGCCTGGCGCCCATTCGGCCTGCCCTTCCCGATGGTCTGGCAGATGGCCGGCATTGTATTCGCCACGCTGGTCATCGCGCTTGTCCACACGCTCGACAAGCGCGCCGGTCGATGATGATCCTCGGCCTTACTCTTGCCATCGTCCTCGGCACGATGGTCGGCGCCATCCTCTATGGTCGCCGCAGCACACAGACAGCGAGCGTCACCGAGTGGGCAATCGGCGGTCGCCGCTTCGGCATGGCGATCTTCTGGTTCCTCAACGCCGGCGAAATCTACACGACCTTTGCCGTCCTCGGCATTTCGGGCTTTGCCTGGGCCTTTGGCGCACCGGCCTATCTTGCCCTCACCTCGGTTTCGCTCGCCGCCACCATCGGCTACTGGCTGATGCCCCGCATCTGGGACGCCGGCCGCCGGCGCAACCTGCTGACGCAGGCGGACTTCTTCGCCGATCATTACGACAGTCGCTGGCTCGGCGTCGTCGTGGCCCTCGCCGGCATCGCCGCGCTGGTCGTCTATGCGCAGATCCAGATCGTCGCGCTCAGCCTGATCGTTCGCCTGACCATCGGGGAAAACCTGCCACCGCTTGCCGCCGCGCTCATCGCCGCCGGCATCATGCTGGCGTTCGTCTTCACGGCCGGCCTGCGCTCCGCCGCCTTTGCTGCTGGCATAAAGGACGTGCTCATGGTCCTGGTCGTTATCGGGCTGTGCACGACTGTCGCCGCCAAGGTTGGCGCCCATTCGCTGCTAGACATCTTTCGCCTCGCCGAAGACGCTTTCCCCGGCATCGGCCGCTTTCCCGGGCGGCAACCGGGGGCGGGCTTGTCGAGCGTCTGGCTGATGACGTCGGCGCTCAATGTCGCGTTGGGGACCTGGATCCTGCCGCACATGTTCCAGCTCTGCTTCGCCGCCGACAGCGCCGAAACCATTCGCCGCAACGCCATCTGGCAGCCGCTTTATTCGCTTTCGTATCTTTTCATCATCACGCTCGGTTTTGCCGCGCTGCTTGCCGGCACCCGGCCGCCCGGCGGCGACAGCAATGCTGTCCTGCTGACCTTCGTCACCGACGCTTATCCGGCCTGGGCGACGGGGTTGTTCGCCGGCACGGCCTGTCTTCTCGCGCTTGTCCCCGGATCGGTGCTGCTGCTGACTGCGGGCACCATCTTTGCCCGCAACGTCGTGCTGCCGCTGCGCCCCGGCATTTCCGACGCGGGCATCCTGCGCCTGTCACGGGTCGCCATGATCGCCGCCGCCGGAGCCGCCGTCTATCTCGCCGTCGGCGGCTCGCGTTCGCTCGTGGAAATCGGCCTGTCGGCCTATGCGGCGATCGGCATGCTGGCGCCGGGGGTCTTCCTCGCTTTTCTGTGGCCGCGCGCCAACGCCACCGGCGTCATGGCCGGCATCGTCGCGGGCTATGTCGCGCTGCTGCTACCGGCCGCCGACCGCTTCTGGTCGGCCTTGCTGCCCGAATGGGATCACGGTCTTGTCGCCATGGCCGTCAATGCTGCCGTCGCTGTCCTGGTCTTTACGCTGCTGCCGGCGCGCACGGATGCCCGCATATCACAAGGGAAACTCACCGATGCTGCTGACCCGGCGTAGCACGCTCGCTGTTCTTGGTGCCGCCACGGCCATGCCAGCCACGGCCATGACGCAGCCGTCGCCCGCCGACCGCCTGCGCGCCCTGATCGACGCCAGCGCCGTCGCCGATGCCGCCCTCAATCCCCTCGGTCGTCCGGGAACCGCGCGCCCGCCCGGCATGCCGGTATTCGTCGATCCGACCACCGATGCCTATGCGGCGGCGTTCAAGGCCACCAAACAGCGCGACCTTGCCGCGCTCCAGGGCATTGATCGCGCCGCGCTCGGCCCCATCGATGCCATCGCCCGGGATGTCTTCGACTATCAGACACGGCGCGAACTCGCGCCGTTCGCATCAGGGCAATACGAAATCGCCAGGCAGGTCCCGCTCGACCCGTCCTTTGGCCTCCATATCGAATTCGCCGATCATGTCGCCGGCAGCGGCGCCGCCTTTGCCACGATCGACGATTACGAGGCGGGCCTTGCCCGGCTCGACGGGTTTGCCACCTACCTCCGGAATGTCATCACGCGGTTGCAACAGGGCCATGCCGCCGGCCGTGTCCATTCGCGGCTGATCGTCGAGAACATCCTCAAGCAGGTCGATGCCGTCCTCGCCCAGCCGATCGAAGCAAGCGCCTTCTACAGCGCCATCGATCGCCTGCCGCCCGCCCTTGCCAACGACCGGCCACGGCTTGCCGCCGCCTATCGCCAGGTTATCGAAACCCGCGTCTATCCCGGCTACCGCCTGTGGCAATCCTATCTGCGCGAAACCTATCTGCCGGCGGCGCTTGCCGACCCCGGCCGCTGGGCCATGCGCGACGGCGCGGCGCTATATGCCGCCGAACTCGCCCGCCACACCACGACGACGATGTCCGCCGATGCCATCCACGCCCTCGGCATTGCCGAAGTCGCCCGTATCCGCAGCGAAATGGAAAGCGTCCGCCGGCAACTGGGCTTCAGCGGCGACCTGAAGGCGCTGTTCGCCCATGTCCGCACCAATCAGCGCTTCTACTGCAAGACACCCGACGAACTGCTCGCGCGGTTTGCGGCCATCGAAGCGCGGATCTGGGCCGGGATCCCGAAACTTTTCCATCATCGCCCGAAGGCGCCGTTCAAGGTCGCTCCGCTACCGGGCCTCGGCGAGCAGCGTGGCACCGGCTATTACAGCGCCGGCCCCGCCGATGGCGTTACGCCGGGCGTGCTTTTCTTCAACATGGCGATGCTCGACACCAGGCCGATCCCTACCCTCGAAACGCTCACGCTCCATGAAGGCATCCCCGGCCACCACTTCCAGATCTCGCTTGCTCAGGAAAATGCGGCGCTGCCGACCTTGCTGCGCGCCGGCTCGAATACTGCCTACGCCGAAGGCTGGGGCCTTTACGCCGAATCGCTCGGCCGTGAACTCGGCATGTTCACCGACCCCTGGCAGTGGTTCGGCCACCTCGACAT
>CAJAHV010000041.1 GCA_903939555.1 uncultured Alphaproteobacteria bacterium
AACTCCAAGGTGACGGCCCCTCGGGTGGTAAACGGCCCGACACTGCTTACTGGCATTGCCGTGTGTGCCACCTGTGGGTCGGGCATGACCCGCACCGGCACCCAGCGCCGCGATCGCTCCTACAGCTACTACACATGTGCTGGCTGCCATCAAAAGGGCCCTTCGGTCTGCAAGGGTCGGCACATCCCGCTGGCCAAGCTCGACGCGTTGATCCTCGACAACGTCAAGGATCAACTGCTCGCCCCTGCACGCCTCGAGGATATCCTCTGCAAGCTAGTCGAACGGCGCAACTCGCGTGATGCCGAGGTCGTCGAGCGCCGCTTTGCGCTGGAGGCGCAGCGCGATCAGACCAAGGACAAACTGTCCCGGCTTTATCGCGCCATCGAAGAAGGGGTGGTCGAGCTTGATCCTGACCTCAAGACACGCATCCAATCCCTTAAGCAGGAACGGAACCTTGCCGAAACAGCGATCGAGCAAATCCTCGATACGGCATCAACCCGCACCCAAATCACCCCGAATCGCCTCGCCGCGTTCTCAACCTTCGTGCGAGACAAGCTCGATACTGGCGACATCCACGCCCGCAAAGCCTATCTGCGCGCCGTGGTGTCCCGCATCGAAGTGGGCGATAAAAACATCCGCATCATCGGCGAAAAAACAGCCCTCGAGAGGGCCGTCACTACCACGCTGACAGGGGGATTCCCTGTTAGTGGTTTGGTACGTAAATGGTGCGCCCGGCAGGATTCGAACCTGCGACCTCAGGATTAGAAGTCCCGCGCTCTATCCAACTGAGCTACGGGCGCATGGTAGTTCAAGATACTACAAACAATGTCTTTTCGTTCCCGGCTCCTTTCAGGCACAGTCGCCTTCCGACACAAGGCACTGACGATACCACAGATCGTGCAGAACGATGCCGGGCTCTGCTGTAACACCCGTCATCATTATGTCGGCATTCATAGTGTTTGCATCCTTACAATGTCCGGTCCCGTATCGCAAAACCTCGAAGTTAGAATGTTGACGGCAGCCAGTCGTGATTTTCCATGGCGTGGACGCAGCAAGCGCAAGACCCTGCCGATGTCGCAAAGCCATTGCTCTATGAACGCGGTCTGGCAGCCATTCGGATGGGCTGGACATATCCGGAGCGATACACGGACACCAGCAACGAACTTCATGGGCAGGTTAAGGCGCTCCGCAAGCGCAGCAGGCATCGGCGCCGATACCAGAAAGCCCGCTCATGCGCGCCAGAACCGATATTGCGACCATGATGACAGTAAGCGATCACGAAAGCGTAACGATGATTTCGCGCGGCACACATGTCGATAGCGAACATATCGATATCGCCGGTACGCGCTTTTGACGGGCTTCGCCGACACGCGCGCCGCTGCATTTGACCATGGCCACGGACAACGACGTCACATTTCGGATGCCAGATTGATGTTATGGTGCCCGGGGGCGGATTTGAACCACCGACACGGGGATTTTCAATCCCCTGCTCTACCCCTGAGCTACCCGGGCCCATCATGCAGCCGGCGGGGTAAGCCGGTGCGGAGGCAGGCGTCTAGCCGTCCAAATCGCTGTTGTCCAGACGCCCGATGTCGGAAAGTTCGTCTTCATTGTCGCTCACCGGCAGGGCATAGCCGCCGCGCATCCATTGCAGCAGGTCACGGTCCTGGCAGCCGGGCGAGCAAAACGGCGCGTATGTCGCGATGCGGGGACCCTTGCCGCAGAAGGCACAAGCTTTTTCGGACGATTTTCACGCATGGACATCGCCTGCCACCATGGCCAGGGCGGGGTCGGCATGCAAGGTGATGTCGCCGCCCAGGCTTTGTGCCAGTTCCCGTACCAGCCCCGGGTGGCGCTCCAGCCAGCCGATGACCGCCGGATGTGCCGCCAACGTACGATTGCCGGCCCCGCTGCGGCCGGCGCGGCGCAGCAGTTCGAGCGCTGCGAACCCGGGCGCGCGAACCGCCTCTACAAAGCTTGCCCGTCGCCGCGGGCGCACGATCTGGACAAAGCCCCAGCCATTTACGGCCGTGCGCTCGAAAGGCGCCGGTAAAGTCGCATCGAGCAATTCACCGATCCGTGCCCGCGCCGCCTTGCCTTCCAGCGTCGGGAAATCGACACCGATTGATCCCTGGATATCGAAACACGCGATCGCCGCCGATACCGCACCCGCTGCTGCCAGCGCCAGCGCTTCGGGATCGCCCGGGCCATCGATATCGATGACCGTCATTGCGGGCGTGGGGCTGATGGTCAGCAGGCCCCCGGCGAACGCGACATGGCCGCTGCGCGCCGCCTCGACGGCCTCGCTCCAGCCGGCCGCCTCCAGCCGATCCTCTCCCGGCCCCGACAGGCGCATCAGCCGCCCCTGCCCCGCCAGCCGCGTCGCCAGGTCCGGCCCGGCGCGCACTTCGCCCTCGGCGACCGCATCGCCTTCGATATTGCGCAACTTGGCAAGCCGCGGCCGCCCAGATTCGTGCAGCGCGGCACGGGTGACCTCGACGCGCAGCAATCCGCCTTCGGGGCAATAGGGCAACGGCTCGATCAGGCCTTCATGCTCAGCAAGTCGCATGATGCCGCGCCGGCCGGGTTCCAGAATTTTCGTCAGCCGCGCGACATGCACAGCGCCCGCCGCCGGGCCATCGTCATCCCGCTCGAAATGCGCGGCGATGACCGCGCCGCCATCGATGACCAGCGCGCGTGTCGCGCCGATGCCGCGTTCGATTAAAATCTCGGCGCTCACGCCGCCGCTGCCAGCAGCGCCCGGGTTTCGCAAAGCGGCAGGCCGACAACACCCGACCAACTGCCCGACAACCAGCGCACAAAGGCTTCGGCGCTGCCCTGGAGCGCATAGCCACCCGCCTTGCCGCGCCAGTCCCCGGCCGCGATGAGCGCGTCGACGGCTGTGCTGTCGAGCCGCTGGAAGGTGACGATGGTTTCGCTGGTGCGCAGGCGGATGTGGCCGTGCGCATCGGCGAGTGCTACCGCTGTGGTGACGCGATGGCGCCGCCCCGACAGCAGCGCCAGGCAGGCGCGCGCCGTCGCTTCATCTTCGGCCTTGGGCAGGATGCGGCGGCCGACGCCGACCACCGTATCGGCGGCAAGCACCAGCGCGCCTGGGTGACGCCTCGCGACGACCGCGCATTTCTCGCGCGCCAGCCGTTCGGCATGGGCGCGCGGCGTCTCCGCCTTGCCCGGGGTTTCGTCGATATCGGCCGGATCGATGGCATCGGGCACGAGACCCAACCGGGCGAGCAGTTCCACCCGGCGCGGGCTGGCGGAAGCGAGGATCAGCCTTGCCATTGTACGAAGGTCCCATGCGGATGCGCGTGTGCCAGAAGCTGTTCCGTTGGTGTACCACCCTGCCACAGCGTCAGCCGCAGCGTCGGCAGCGCGGCAACGCTGGCATCATCCATTTCATAGCGCAGCCAGGCCAGCGGCGCCGCTGCCGTCGCCTGCTCGCCCTCTGCCACCATGTGCGCGGCGATGCGCGCCTTGGTGGCGGACGGAAAATATTGAAAGGCGATCGAGTGATAGACCACCGCCACCGCGCCCGGCTGCGGCGCTACCTGCGCCTCCAGCCAGTCCGCGGCATCGGCCTGGTCGATCGGCGGCGGCAGCGCCTGAGCGAGCGCGATCGCCGCTTCAGCGCGCGCTACGCGCTCGGGCTGGTCCGGCCAGACATAGGCAAGCAGGCGTTCACGCACTTTTGCGTCCGCGACATCGAGCGGCTTGATATCGGTGCCGCGTCTTTTCACGACACGCACCTCGGCGGCGGGCGGCGGCGGACCGCCCCAGGCCGGCTGCAACTGCACAGCTGCCGCAGGATCACCCGCCGTCCGGCCACCCAAATCATAGCCGAAACGATCGAGATTTAGGTTAAGCCCGGCGCTGCAGCCGAGCTCGAACAGCCGCAGCGGCAGGGCGGTTGCGGCGGCAATCACCATCAGCCCGGGCATCAGCACGCCCGATCGTGCCACTTCATTGGTTTGCGGCGGCCCCGCCAGCCAGCCACACAGTTCGGCATCGCGCAGCGGATCGGCAAGGACGGCCCGGATCGCATCGACGAGCGCCGCCACCGGCGATAGCGGTGCTGGCGGATACAGCGCCGCCAGTTCGGGCGCACGTCCAGCGCGCACCAGTGCATTGCAACCGCCGGTGAAGCGCATCATCAGGGCATCGGGAACGGCATCGCCCCGCCAGCCGATGACGGCGCGACCCGTGGCACTGCTGCTGTCGAGCGCAAAGACAGCGGCCTCGCACGTCGCTGCTGTCAACGGCGCGGCGAACAGCCGGCAGAATTCCGCCTGTTTGACAAAAGCCGCCGCGACCGGCGCGGGCAGCGCGGACGCGGCCGGCGCCACCCCGATCAATCTTCCGGCGCGATGGTGACCTTCAGGCCATCGAGCGCATCGGTGAAGGCAATCTGGCACGACAGGCGCGAATTGGGTTTCTTGTGATCTGAACTGTCGAGCAGGTCGGTTTCATCGGCACCGGCGGTACCGGCATCGCCGGCGTCGACATAGACATGGCAGGTCGCACACGAACAGCAGCCGCCGCACAGCGCCAGCAATTCATCGATACCGCCATCGCGGATGATTTCCATGACCGACATGCCGGGCTTGGCCGCCAGCGTGATTTCCTTGCCTTCGCGGGTGGTGACGATGATTTCGGCCATGACGTGCGATTTCCTGAACAGGGGCATGATGAATGCTTGTCCCATAGCGGGGGAAAGCCTGACAGGACAAGATGGCGAAACTCGCCCGCCGCCGTTAGGATGATAAAAAACGGGGAATCAGCATGCGCATCGTCCATCAGTTCGCACCGGCCATGTCGGCAATGATCGCCGGCCTGCCCGGGGTGACCAGCGCCGATCATGTGCCGCTGGAAAACCGCTGGAATCTGCCCATCGATGCCGATGTGCTGTTCGTCATCCATGGCGAAGGCGACACCCGCGCCGTTGCCGATGCGCCGCGCCCGGCCGGCTGGCCCGGCACGACAAAGCTGGTGCAGATCGCCAGCGCCGGGCTCGATGATTACCCCGACTGGCTGTTCGAGGCACCAGTCGTGGCCAGCGCTTCAGGCACCAATTCGGTTCCCATCGCCGAATATGTGCTGGCGGTGATGCTGGCCCAGGCCAAGCGGCTGGCGGAAATCACCCTGCAACCGGGCGCTGACTGGCCCGATCGCAACGCCATGATCAACCGGCCGCTCGGGTCATTGAGCGGTCGCACCCTCGGCCTGCTCGGGCTCGGTTCTATCGCATTGCAGGTGGTGCGCTATGCCAAGGCCTTCGACATGAAGATCATCGCGACGCGCCATTCCGACGCGCCGTCGCCCGACCCGGACGTGACGCTGGTGCCGCTCGCCGATCTCGCGGCGCGTGCCGACCATCTCGTTATCGCGGCACCGATCGACGCCAACACCCGCGGGCTGGTCGGCGCCGAATTCCTTGGCCGCATGAAGCCCCAGGCGCACATCATCAACATCGCCCGCGGCGCCATCATCGATGACAATGCATTGAAGGCCGAATTCGACAAGGACCGGCTCTGGGCCTCGCTCGATGTCACCGAGCCCGAGCCGCTGCCCACCGGCCACTGGCTGATCGGCCATCCCCGCGCCCGGGTGACCCCGCACATCTCGTGGAGCTGCCCTGAAACCTCACAGCGGGTCTTTGGCCGGCTGATCGACAATATCGCGCGATTGCAGGCCGGTCAGCCGCTGCTCGGGCAGCTAAAAGGGTGAGACTTTGCCCTTTTTCGAAAATTTCAGATAACCGGCGTTGATTCCCAACCGCCAGCCAACGCCCATTTTGACCGGCACAATGATGACATCGTCGCGTTGCAGGTAATTGGCGGCGAACCCGCCGATCAGATAGGCTTTGCCTTCGGCCGCCGGATAGCGGCGAAACAGGTCTTCGGTGTTGTTGAGATTATAGACCAACGCAAAGGTCTTGGAGCCGTCGCCGCCGATATCGAAACCCACCGACGGGCCGGTCCAATGCACCGGCATCTGCCCTTCGACCTTGTGGTAAAGTGTGCCCGAACCATAGCGCAGCCCAAAGATCATCGCACCGCCGACTTCGCGGCCGACGATATAACCGTTGGGCTGGCCATGCTCCTTGAAGCTGCGCCGCACGATCTCGGCAAGGCCCTCGGCGCCCTTGCCGAACACATCCTCAGCCGCCCCCAGAACGTCTTCCTCGGCATAAGTCGGTGGCGACGATGGCGGCGATGGCGCCGGTTGCGCCGTTGCAGCACCGGGCACTGATGCCGGCTGCGCGGCGGTTAGCACCGGGGCGACCAGCAACAACACCGCCACCAAACCAGTAAACTTCATGCTCTTCTCCATCACGACCGACGCGCCATCATCACGGGTCCGAGCTTAACAAGCGATGACGCGAATGGGTCGCCAGCAAGTTTTGCATTGCATGGCTTTTCGTTTCCCCCCTGGCCATGCTAACGCCGCCACAACATCTTTTAACAAAACCTCGTTTTCCATGGCAACAACAAAGGGTTCCGCATGCGCGTCGCGATGATCGGTTCGGGCTATGTCGGTTTGGTCTCCGGGGCATGCTTTGCCGATTTCGGCCATGACGTCATCTGCGTCGACAAGGATCCGGCAAAGATCGACCGGCTCAACAACGGCATCATGCCGATTTTCGAACCGGGCCTCGACGCGCTGGTGACCGGCAATGCCAAGGCCGGACGCCTGACCTTCACGACCGAACTTGAAAGCGGCATTGCCGATGCCGAGGCCATTTTCATCGCGGTCGGCACCCCGTCGCGGCGTGGCGATGGCCATGCCGATCTCAGCTATGTCTATGCTGCGGCGCGCGAAATCGCACTGGCCATCAAGGGCTATACGGTCATCGTCACCAAATCGACCGTCCCTGTCGGCACGGGTGACGAAGTGGAACGCATTATCCGCGAAGCCAATCCGGCGGCCGAATTCGCCGTGGTTTCCAACCCCGAATTCCTGCGCGAAGGCGCTGCCATCGGCGATTTCAAGCGCCCCGACCGCATCGTCGTCGGCACTGAAGATTCGCGCGCGCGCGACGCGATGACCGAATTGTACCGCCCGCTGTTCCTCAACCGGTCCCCGATCCTGTTCACGACACGACGCACGGCAGAGCTGATCAAATATGCCGCCAACGCATTCCTGGCGACCAAGATCTCCTTCATCAACGAAATGGCCGACCTTTGCGAAGCAGTGGGCGCCGATGTCCAGGATGTGTCGCGTGGCATCGGGCTCGACAACCGCATCGGCAGCAAATTTCTGCACGCCGGCCCGGGCTATGGCGGCAGTTGCTTCCCCAAGGACACGCTGGCGCTGATCAAGACCGCCCAGGATGCCGGCGCGCCGGTCCGCATCGTCGAAACCGTTGCGGCGGTGAATGACCAGCGCAAGCGCGCCATGGCCAAGAAGGTCATCGCGCTGGCCGGGGGCGATGTGCGTGGCAAGACGGTGGCGGTGCTCGGCCTGACCTTCAAGCCCAACACCGATGACATGCGCGATTCACCCGCCATCGCCGTCATCCAGGCGCTGCAGGACGCCGGCGCCAGTATCCGGGCCTTCGATCCGGAAGGCGAGGAACAGGCCAGGCTCGTGCTGACCAATGTCGATTATGCCGCCAACCCCTATGCCTGCCTGACCGGCGCCGATGTCGCCGTGCTGGTGACGGAATGGGATGCTTTCCGGGCGCTCGACATGGACCGCGTCAAGACGTTGATGAAGACCGCCGCCATCGCCGATCTGCGCAATGTCTACCGCCCGGACGAGATGGCACGCCGCGGTATCGCCTATGCCAGCATCGGCCGCTAGACCAATCGGAGATCGGGGCGATTTTCTGCACCGCCATGTGCGCAACAACGGTTGCCAAGCCCGGCCAAGGCCGGTTATAGCCGCGCCTTCGCGGAGTCGTGGGTGAGCGGCTGAAACCAGTAGTTTGCTAAACTGCCGATCTGGGTAACTGGATCCGAGGGTTCGAATCCCTCCGACTCCGCCAATATGTATTG
>CAJAHV010000042.1 GCA_903939555.1 uncultured Alphaproteobacteria bacterium
ACCGATCGGCAGCGGGGTGCCATCGCGGTCTTTCAATGCGGTGTCGCTGGTTGTGATGCGCACGCTGAAATGGCTGGCGCCGGTGCGTTCGTTGACGACAGCATCGGGCGAAATGCGGCTGACTTCGCCGTTGATGGAACCATAGACCGAGGAATCATAGGCGCTCAGCCGCACAGTTGCCTGTTGACCGGGATGGACAAAGGCGATGTCGGAAGGGCTGACATCGGCATCGATGACCAATGCTTCACCGGCCGGCACGATCTCGACCAATGGGGCTCCGGCGGCAACCGTGCCGCCAATCGTGGCCACCAGCATCCGCTGCACGGTGCCGGCGATCGGGCTGCGCACCGCGGTGCGATCGACCCGGCCCTGCAAGGCCGGCAGCGCGGCGGCCTGGCTGGCAAGTTCGGCGCGTGCCACCGTCAGCGCATCGGCGGCTGCGGTGCGGAAGCGGCTTTCTGCTGCCTCGCCGGCGGCGCGGGCTTCGGTGACGAGGGCAGTGGCCCGGCGAGCCCCGGCCCCGGCCCCGGCCGCGGCGGCTTCGGCCTGAACCAGCGCCGAGCGGGCGCGGGCAAGGCTGATCGCCGGCTCGATGCCCTTTTCGACCAGTGGCACCAGCATGGCAACTTCGCGCGCTGCCTGCGCCCGGGCTTCGGCGTGCACCCGAACGGCGCTGTCCGCTTCGGCCTGGGCGCGGGCGGCAGCGTCGCGCCGGGCGGCATCCCCGGCACCGGTGGCGGCCAGTTCGGCACGACGCGCCGTCCAGAGTGCGCGTTCGCTGGCGACAACACCTTCCGGCAGCGCGTCATCAAATGCCGGCGCCGTGCCGCGAGATTCTGCTTCCAGCCGGGCGATGCGGGCCTTGAGCGCGGCGGTCATGCTGCTGCTGCGGCCAAGATCGGCGGCGGCGGCATCGGGATCGAGCCGCAAGAGCAACTGCCCGGCTTTTATCCTGTCTCCGGGTCGGGCGAAAATGCCCGTGATACGCCCACCTTCGAGGTTGCTGACCTGTTGCAGCGCGCGGGCCGGGGCAACGCGGCCCGTGGCGACGGCGGTTTCAGGCACTTGTGCCAGGCCGGCCCAGACAGTGATCACCACCACAAAGCTGGTGATGGTGCCCAGCATTACTTGCGCAGCACGCGCCGGGTCGACCCGGCTGATGTTGGCGGTCATGGTCTGCGTTATCATTGGTCATGCGCTCCATGCGACAGGGTGAGGCGATGCAGAACAGCATCGCGCGGGCCGTCGGCGACGATTTGTCCGGCTTCGAGGATGATGATTCGCGTGGCGAGGCGCAGCAGCGACTGGCGATGGGTTATAAACAGTGCGGTGCGGCCGGTCAGCGCCGTCGCCAGCCGGTCGATCAGCGCGGTTTCGCTGGCAAGATCCAAAGCGCTCGTCGGTTCATCGAACAACAGCAGCGATCGGTTGCCGACCAGGGCGCGGGCTACCGCGATCATCTGGCGTTGGCCGCCCGAAAGGCCTTCGCCGCGATCAGCAAGGACATGATCATAACCGCGCGGCAGCCGGCCGATGATGTCATGCGCTCCCGACAGCCGCGCCGCGTGCAGCACCTCGGCATCACTGATACCAGCATCGCCGAGCGCAATATTGTCGCGGATCGTCCCCGACAGCAGGACGATATCCTGCAGCACGGCGCCGATGTTGGCGCGCACGTCGTCCGGGTGGAGCTGGCGAATATCGGCATCGTCGATGCGCACGGCACCGTAATCGGGGGCATAAAGCCCGAGCGCCAGCCGTGCGATGGTCGATTTTCCCGATCCGACCCGGCCGATGACGGCAACGCGTTCGCCGGGTGCTATGTGGAAACTGAGCCCAGTGAGGGCCGGGGTGTTGCTGCCGGGATAGGTGAAACCCACGTTTTCAAAGGTGATGGCGCCATTCAGTTGCGGACGGCGCAGCGGGCTGCCGGCGGTTTCACCGGGGCTGGCCATGATGCGGTCCAGCGCGCGCCAGGCACTGTGCGTCTGGCCGAGCCGGGTCAGCAGCATGGCGATCTGGCCAAGCGGCGCGACGCAGCGCCCCGACAGCATCGACGCGGCAATCAGTGCTCCCATGCTCAGCCGCTGCTCGGCGATGAGGCCGACGCCGATCCCGAGCATCGCGACGTAGACGATATTTTGCGCGACAGCCGCGACATGCACGGCCATGCCTGCTGCCAGCCGTTGCCGCAGCGCCAACGCCGCGTGCGCCGCTACGGCCCGTCGCCAGCGTGCCGCAAGAAAGGGCGCGGCCCGGCTGGTCTTGATGGTCTCCA
>CAJAHV010000043.1 GCA_903939555.1 uncultured Alphaproteobacteria bacterium
ACGCGGTTCGACAGCCAGTTGTCGCGCATGAACTGCCAGACGTTCTCGACCGGGTTGAGCTCTGGGCATTTGGGCGGGAGCGGCAGCAGTGTGATATTGGTTGGAATGACCAGCGCCCTTGAGCCGTGCCATCCGGCCTGATCGAGGAGCAGCACGGCGTGCGCCTGCTGCGCGACAATTAGCTTGAGCGCTTCCGCGTCAATTAGGATGAGCGGTGACGGTGTGTGTTCCGGCGACGGAAGGGCGTAGCCCGACCATAGCCGGAACACACACCGTTGCGTTCGTTTCTGCCCACCTGCGGGTCGGGTCCGGGTCGCACCATATTCGCTGTTGAAGCGGAGGGTTCGATGCCGGGCAGACACATCAATCATCAGCAGGTGAGTTTATTCATGACCCTCAGGATCACCCATACGCAGCAAACTGCAGCCGCCAAGGCGGGCATTTCGGTCGCCAGCGCCCGACGTATCGAGAAGACGCCACGTCCCGCTTGTGCAGGGCATGAGCCGCGGGATTATCGCACGCGCGCCGATCCGTTGGCTGACATCTGGGACCAGGAAGTCCTGCCGATGCTCGAAGCATCGTCAAAATTGCGTCCGGTGACGATCTACCACGAGCTTTGCCGCCGTTTTCCCGACAAGATCGATCACGCTGTGCGCCGGACGATCGAGCGGCGGATCCGGGCCTGGCGCGCGATCAATGGCGCGGAGCGGCCGGTGATCTTCCCGCAGGTCCAGGTGCCGGGCCGCATGGGACTTTCTGATTTTACCGATGCCAACGGCTTGGGCGTGACCGTCGCCCGTGTCCCGCTCGCCCACCGTCTCTATCACTTCGCGATGGCCTATTCCGGCTTCGAGCATGCCGAAGTCGTGCTCGGCGGCGAGAGCTATGTCGCGCTGGCCTCGGGTCTGGCGATCGCACTCGCGACACTGGGAGGCGTACCGCTCGAGCATCGCTCCGACAGCCTGTCGGCCGCATTCCGCAACCTCGCCGTCCCCGATGCCGAAGATATCACCCGGCGCTACGCCGCGCTGGTTGCCCATTATGGCATGGTGGCAACGCGCAACAACCGCGGCGTCGCACACGAAAACGGCGCGATCGAGAGCCGCAACGGCCATGTGAAGGTTCGCCTCGAACAGGCACTGGAACTGCGCGGACATGCCGACTTCGCCACGCTTGATGACTATCGCGCCTTCGTTGCCGGCGTCGTCGGCGATCATAACCGTCGACACAGCAAAATGATCGAGCTCGAACGGCCGTTGCTCAAGCCGCTGCCGCCAACGCCGCCCGTCGTCTGGGAAGAGACCAGCGTTCGTGTGACCTCCGCATCGGGCTTCAGCTTCCGCCAAGCCTTCTACACGGTTCCAAGCCGGCTG
This sequence comes from uncultured Alphaproteobacteria bacterium, assembly GCA_903939555.1. Classification (GTDB taxonomy): domain Bacteria; phylum Pseudomonadota; class Alphaproteobacteria; order Sphingomonadales; family Sphingomonadaceae; genus Sandarakinorhabdus. Next base: position 1,374 of record CAJAHV010000043.1, read on the forward strand.
ATCGGTCATCGACTGCACCTGCGCATTCATGATGACCGGATCGATGCCTACCTCGGCGGCTCTTATCTCTTAACCATGCCGCGCGGCCGCAGGCCCGCCAAGGGCTCGGACCGCACCACGACGCATGTCGTCGACTATCACCATGTGATCGGCAGTCTGCGCGCCAAGCCGGGCGCTCTCGCCAACTTGTCCTATCGCGACGCGCTCTGGCCCCGGCCCGCGTATCGCTGCGCGTGGGAGGCCCTCAGTGCTGCCCGGCCGGTGCGTGAAGCGTCCCGCACCATGATCGCCCTGCTCGCGCTCGCGCACGACCAGGGCGTCGAGGCTGACCTCGCGGCGGCGATCACCATCATTCTGGAGAACGGCGAACTGCCCGATGCCGCGCTCTTGCGCGCGCAGTTCACGCCGGCAGCGAGCCCTGTGCCGACTGTGCTCGTTCTTACACCATCGCCGTCGGTCTACGATGGTCTGCTGGGCAACACGCAGTTCATGGGGATGGCCGCATGAGCGCCACCGATATCGCCCGGCTGCCGCTGCTGTGCACCGAACTCCGATTGCCCAGCGTCGGCCATCTCTGGCCAGCGATCACCGAACAGGCGGATCGGGACGGTTGGCCGGCAGCGCGCACCCTTGCCGCGCTCTTCGAGCACGAAGTCGCCGAACGGGCGCAGCGACGAACCCGGCGCCATCTGGCCGAGGCGCGGCTTCCGGTCGGCAAGACCCTCGATACGTTCGACTTCACCGCCGTGCCGATGATCAGCAAGGCCAGGATCGCCGCGCTCGCCCAAGGTGACACCTGGCTCGAGACCGGGACCAACATCCTGGCTTTTGGCCCACCAGGCACCGGGAAAAGCCACTTGGCCGCAGCGCTCGGGCACGCCCTCGTCGATGCCGGATATCGCGTCCTGTTCACCCGCACCACCGATCTGGTCCAGCAGCTCCAGACCGCAAGGCAGGAACTCAAACTCGCCGGCGCCATCGAGAAGCTCGATAAATATCACCTCATCGTCCTCGACGACCTCTCCTATCTCCAGAAGAACCAGGCCGAGACGTCGGTGTTGTTCGAGCTCATCAGCGCCCGTTACGAGCGACGATCGATCATGATCACCGCCAACCAGCCATTCGGCGCCTGGGACCAGATCTTCCCCGACCCCGCGATGACCATCGCCACCATCGATCGCCTGGTTCACCACTCCATCATCTTCGAGATGAATACCGACAGCTATCGGCGCCGATCCGCTCAAGCACGCAAGCCCGAATAGGCCGGCACCAAGCCTGAAGCCCTGCGAAAATCCGACATCGAACTTGACCAAAAGGGCCCTTTGGCCCGGCTATCAAATCACCCGCAGGCGCTCATCCTAATTGACGCCCGACCGCTCATCGTAATTGACGCGCTACATGCGCCCCTGGCGCGACCGCGGCAGATATCTCGGCGAGGTGAAGCGTCATGCCTTCGGTATTGCAGCGTGGC
>CAJAHV010000044.1 GCA_903939555.1 uncultured Alphaproteobacteria bacterium
CGACAGGCCTTGCGGCGTGGGCGCAAAACCGGCGGCAAGCAAGTCAGGTCGCGCCGTTTCTCCGACACTGGCGAGGGTGATCAGCGCCTGCCAGCCGCCATTTCCATCAATGCGCAGCTGCACTTGCCCGGTGGCGGAGGCCAGCGGCAACAGCAAGGCCCCGGCATCACAGCGGACCAGCCCTTGCAGCGTGCCACCCAGCGCGGTCGCCATCGGCCCGGTGGCAATCACCGCGACACTGCCGCTGGCGGCGGTACAGGTGCGCCCCGCAAAGCGGATCGACAGGTTCTGCAAGTCGACGCGGCCGATCGGCAGTGGCGTGTGCCCGCTGGCATCGACCGTTCCCGACAGGCCCGTGACCCCGTCAGCCATGGCCGTGCCGGTCAGCGCCGGCCCTTCAAAGCCCAGGCGCGGCGCGCCGCTCAGCAGCGAGAGCGGTGCCAAGCCGACGGCAAGGTCACCCAGCGGGACGCCGCGCCACGCCGCATCGGCCAGTTGCCCTGACCACAGGCTGCCCGAAACCTGCCGAGCTGCCAGCCCGGCATCGCCCAGCGCCAACACGACGCGCAAGGGCAGCAGTATGATAGCGCCGAGCACAAAGGCACCCGTCAGCCACAATAGCCGCATCATCGGCCGCTGCCTGACAGGGCAAGGGTCACCGCCAATGTCTGGTCGGCGTTGCGATTGCTGGCGAGCAGTGTCGTGGTGATGCCATCGCGCGCTTCCATATCGGCGATCCAGCGCAGCAACGGCATCGGCTTGATGGCAGCAATGCGCAGGCTGACCTCTCCTGCGCCATTGCTTTCGAGCGTTTCGGGAGCGAAGCCGGCGGCACTGGCGCTGGCGCGGATGCGTTCGAGCAGCGGCGTGCCACTGGCCGGGCGGCGGCGCGCTTCGGCAGCTCGGATGGCACCGGTAAGGCTGCGCACCTCTGCGAGCGCCGAAACTGCGGTGGCGTGGCGGGCTGCGGCGCGATCACCGGCATCGGCAAGCGGGCGCAGCACGCCGAACCACAGCGTGACGATGCCCAGAAGGCCGGCCAATAGGGCCAGCAGCACCTGTTCGCGCGGGCTGCGGTCGCGCCACCAAGGCAGGATCAGCGCCATCATCGCGGCTGCACCACGAGGTCGACAAGCACGCGGCCGCCGTCGTCGCGTGGGATGCCCATGCGCGCCGTGACACCTTCCGCCTCGATCACGGCGGCAATTGCTGCCCGGTCACCGGCATCGGGTGCGATTAGCACCGCCACCAGCCCGGTCGAACCGGCATAATTGAGGCTGTCAAGGCTGACCTCCGGCCGGTCGCGTAATGCGGTGAGCAGCGGCGCCGTCAGTTTGGTGAAGCCGGTGCCGCCGCCCAGGCTGTCGAGCCGTGCCGCCACCTGGGCCCGGGCATCGCCGATGACGGTGTCGCGTGGCAGCACGGCGCGGGCGGCATCGGCGAGTTCTCGCTCGGCATTGGCGGCGGCAAGGTCGTGGCGCAGGATCGAAGCGGCACTGGTGGCGAGCAATGTGCCGGCAATCACCAGCACCAGGACCGCGGCGCGGCGCAGCCGGGCGGTATCGAGCCGCCAGCGCCGCGGCCGGGCAAAGCCGCCCTGGCGCAGATCGAGGCCGGCGGCGGCAAGGGCGGCCGGCAGGCCGGCGCTCCAAATATCGGGGTCCAGCGTGGTTACAGGAGCATCACCGATCAGCAGCAGCGCCAGATCGGGTTCGGCGGCAAAGGCGCTATCCTGCCCGCGCACCAGCCATTGGCTGCCATCGGCGAGCACCGCAACGCCTTGGGGGGGCGGTGGCAGCAGCAGCGTGGCCGGCAATATGCGATCGGGGTCGATCCCGGCGGCAGCGAGTTCGGCAAGCCAACCGGCCATCAGCACGTTATCGACCAGCGCCAGCGGCCGCCGGGCGTCGCCGCGGCTGTCACCAATCGCGACATGGGTAGTATCTATTGGCGTCGCGCCGACATCTGCGGCGAGCAAGCGGGCCGCCGCCACCGTCTGGGCCGGCGCCAATGGCGGCAACTCGACCCAGTGCAGCGCCACCGGCGCCCCCGGCACCACCGCGATGGTTTCGGTTACGGTGGCCGGATCGGGTGGTTCGGGCCAGCCGTCACCGCGCTGCGTGCTGCCATCGGCGGCGAGTCGCAGCCACCAGCGGTGGCCGTCATCGGGCAGGAACAGCAAAGTCCGGATCATTCGTCACCTGTCCAGCGTCGTGCGGCGATACGAGCGGGCGGTTGCCGCGCGTCGATCAACCCGGTTTCGTGCAATTGCGTGGTGCCGACCGTGACGTCAAGATCAAGCGCGAACCAGCGGCTGGTGACGCGCGGCTGGTCGAGCACGTCGCCCGGCGGGGGCAGGTCGCGCAGTGTCGGGCTGTTCCAGAACTCGGCAATGGCGCTCCAGCCGCCGGCGGGGCGTTCGGCAATGACGCGCCGCGCCGCATTCAGGCCCAGTGCTTCGCCATAGAACATCGCGATGAGTGGGGCCTGGTCGGGCAGCAATGTGTTGACGTTGATTGGCGACAGGTCGGCAACCGGCAGCGCGCACAGCCAGGGCCGCAGCCGCGCGTACAGTGCCGGGGTCACGCCCTGCACGGCGCGCAGCTCGCTGGCTTCGGCCATCAGCGTGTTGGCGGTGCGATAGGGGCGCGGCGCCGCGGCATAGGCAGCGTCTTCGGCGCCATCCGGGTTGGGGCGATCATCGCTGTCGATCCAGTCGGCGGTGGACGCAGCGACGCGCCGGGCATCGCTGCGTGCGACACCCTGCAGCATCATCAGGTTGACGAACTGCCCGATAGCGAGCGGTCGCGACGCCAGCGCAGCGGGCGCGGTGCCGGTGACAAGGCTGTTGAGGTTGAAGCAGTTGCCGCCGTCGGTGACCCGCGCCCGTGCCGTGCCCCCGGGCAGTGGCAGGGTGATGGGGCGGCCGTGCCAGCCGCCGGCCAATGTGGTGCGTTGCGGCGAGGCGGCGAGCAGATCGTCGATGCGCACACTGACCAGTTGTTCGCCGACTTCGGCAAAGCCGCGCGCGGTTTCGAGGCCCCCGGCGTTGCCGGTGAGCATGGTGGCGAGCCGCAGCCGGTCGAAAACCCCGACAGCAATCGCCCCCATGATGCCGACAAGGATGAGCACGGTGAGCAAGGCGGCGCCGGTTTCGTGGTGCCGGGGCGGCGGGAATGGCGGTTTGTGGCGCCTCATCGCCCGCCTCCGGGGCCAACCAGGAACGCCTGATGCAGCGCTGGCAGGCCGGTCGCGGTGATGTCGATCGTCACGGCGTCGGGCAGGCTGTCGCTGGTGGCGGGGTCCCAGCGGTCCTGCCATTGCCCTTGATGGTGGAAGCGCAGCGCCAGCGCCGTCACCCCGGTCAACAACACGGCGGGCGGATAGGCGGCGGCGCCATCGACCAGCGGCCAGGCGCGGCGTTCGAGCCGGCCGTCGACGAGGCGATATTCGACGCGCTGCAACGATGCCCGCGCCGCGCCGGCTTCGTTGCGCCAGCCGCGCCGGACAAGAGTGAGCAGCGTGTCGCCTTCGCGGCCGGTCAGCGCCGGGTGCGGGGTGCCGCGCGCGTCACGCCATGGCCGCGCCGCCGCCTGGCCGATGTCGGCGGCGAGCAGCGCGCGGCTGCGCGTGACGGCAGCAAGTGTGTCGAGCCGTTCGCCGGTGCGGCCACGCGCATCGACGGCGAAGCTGAGCAGCGCGGCAGCAGCGGCGGAGAGCAGCGCGAACAACAGGATGGCAATGAGCAGTTCGATAAGGGTGAAGCCGGCGTCGCCGGGCCCCCGTGACGCATGTCCGTGCCTGACCGGCACTGGCGGTGCGGCGGCATCGACCGATAGTGGCCGCATCATGCGGCGCGCCTGACGACAGTGAGCGCTGCTGCGGTGTCGCCATCGGGCCCGGCGACGCGGATTTCGATGCGTTGCAGGCGCGGATCGGGGGTGCGCTGTGTGTCGCGTGTCCAGCGCCAGTCGCGGCCGCCGTTGCGTTCGGTGCCGCTTTGCCGGCCGAAAGCCGGCGGCAGGGCCGCGATCATGACCTCCACGGCCTGGTTGCGGGCCACGATGGCGGCCAGCGTCTTGTCATCGAGGCGGGCTGCGGTGCCCGATGCCGAGCCTTGCAGGCGCAGCAAGGCGAGGGCGGCAAGGCTGAAGATTGCCAATGCGACGAGCACTTCGACAAGAGTGAAGCCCTGTTGGTGGCGGGATTCAGCGCGCATCGACCCGCACCTGCCCGGTATTGCTGACGGTCACGACGCTGCTGGCACCGTCGCGGCGTAAAATGATCTCGGCCGGCGTGGCCAATCCGGTGGCATCGAAGACCAGCGCGGCCCCGCCTTCGACGGCTGTTGCTGCGGCAACGCCGGTGCCCCAGCGCCGCGGTACCAGCGCGCGTTCGGCAACCGGCGCCCAGCTTTCGCCGCGGCGCTGTTCAAAGCCATAGCCGGCGGCATCGAAGCGCACGCCGATATCCTGGCCGCCGATGATCGCGAGGTCGCGCGCCGCCACCAGCCGCGCTGCCAGCGCAGCGCCATCATCGGCCAGCTTGCCGCGCGGATCGGGCAGGCTGAGTACCACCGTTGTCGCCATCAGGCCAATGACGACGAGCACCACCAGCAGCTCGACCAGCGTGAAGCCGGCGGCGCGCGGGGGGCTATTTCCAGTTGCCGATATCGGCATTTTCGCCTGTCCCGCCGGGCGCGCCATCGGCGCCGAGCGAATAAATGTCGAAGGCGCCGTGCTGCCCGGGCAGGGCATATTGATAGGGCTTGCCCCAGGGATCATCGGGCAGGCGCTTAAGATAGCCGCCGCGCCGATAGCGATCGGGCTGCGCCAGCCCGGCGGGCGGGGTCTGCAGGGCCGCCAGCCCTTCCTCGCTGCGCGGATAGGTGAACATATCGAGCCGGTACATCTCCAGCCCCTGTTCGATCAGCGCGATATCGGCCTTGGCCTTTTCGACCATCGCCTTGTCGCGCGTCGGCAGCACGTTGACGATCACGACGGTGGCCAGCAGCCCGATGATGACGATGACGACCATCAGTTCGACAAGCGTGAAGCCGTCTTCATTTTCGCGGTCCATGGTCTTCCTCATTGGGCGGCAAGGGTATCGAGTTGCAGGATCGGCAGCAGGATCGACAGCACGATGGCGGCAACGATGCCGCCCATCACGATGATCACGCCGGGTTCGAGCAACGACAACAGGGTAGCGGTGAAGGTGTCGAATTCGCGTTCGAGATAGTCGGCAGCGCGTTCGAGCATCAGGTCGAGCCGCCCCGAACTTTCGCCGCCGGCCGCCATATAGACCAGCAGCGGCGGGAATACCCCCGATTTGCGCAGCGCCGCCGACAGGCTGCCGCCTTCGCGGATGGCGCTGACGATATCTTCCGATGCCCGCCGCAGGGCACGATTGTTGATCGTGGCGGTGGTCAGCGCCAACCCTTCGATGATCGGCAGTCGGCTGGCGACCATGGTGGCCAGCGTGCGCGCCAGCCGTGCAGCGTGGAGATCGCGCAGCAACCGCCCGAAGAAGGGCAGGCGCAGCAGCCATGAATCGAAGCGGAAGCGAAAGCCTTCGTCCTGCATGGCGCGGTTGAACAGGAACGCCGCCGCGATGCCGCCGAGCAGCAGCAGCCACCAGAAGTTGGCGAGAAATGCCGAAATGGCGATGACGATGCGGGTCAGCAGCGGCAGCGCCTGGCCGATGTCTTCGAATTGTTCGACAACGCGGGGCACGACGAAGATCATCAGCGCGATGACGACGACGGTGGCGACCACCGCCAGCGCCGCCGGATAGGCGATGGCCGCGATGACTTTGCCGCGCACCGTCGCCTGGCGTTCCTGCAAGTCGGCGAGGCGTTCGAGGATTTCGGGCAATGATCCGGCGCTTTCGCCCGCCGCGACCATGGCGCGATACAGCGGCGGGAAGCTGCTGGGCTCCAGCGCCATCGCGTCGGATAGGCGGCGGCCTTCGACCACGCCGGCATGGACATGGCCGAGGATGCGCTGGACATGCGCCGCTTCGGTCTGGCGCACGATGGTGCGCAGCGTTTCTTCAAGCGGCGCGACCTGCACCAGCGTCGCGACCTGGCGGGTGAACAGCGTCAACTGCTTGACGTTGAGCTTGCGCGACAGGCCGGGGCTGGCCAGCGGCGCGCCGCGCGCGCGCGGGCCAGCGCTGTCGAGCCGGGTCGCGAACAGCTTGCGCCCGAGCAGCGCGGCGCGCGCCGCGTCGCTGTCGGCCGCATCGATGCGGCCCTCGCGTTCGCGCCCGGCCATGTCGATGGCGCGATAATGGAACTCAGCCATCAAGGCCCCCGCCGCGCATGACGCGCACGGCTTCCTCCGGCGTGGTCGTGCCGGCCTGCACCAGCGCGCGCGCGGCGGCGGCGAGCGGTGGCGACACCGCGCTCATTTCGGCAATAATGGCGCTTTCATCGCCGCCGTCGAGGATCAGCCGGCGGATCGCATCGGTGATGCGCACCGCCTCGAACACCCCGACCCGGCCCTTGAAGCCGCTGTGGTTGCAGGCGTCGCAGCCGCCCGGCTCCCAATAGCGCGTGCCGACCGCCAGCCCGATGAGCGCGGCGACGGCGGCATCGGCACGATGTTCGACCCGGCAGGCCGGGCACAGGCGCCGCACCAGCCGCTGGGCAATGACGGCGCGCAGGGTGGAGGCGAGCAGAAACGGCTCGATCCCCATGTCGCGCAGGCGGGTGATGGCGCCGGCAGCATCGTTGGTGTGTACCGATGACAGCACGAGATGGCCGGTCAATGACGCCTGTATGGCGATTTCGGCGGTTTCGCTGTCGCGGATTTCGCCGACCATCACCGTATCGGGGTCCTGCCGCAGGATGGCGCGCAGCCCGGCAGCGAACGACAGCCCGACCTTGGCATTGACCTGGGTCTGGCCGACGCCATCCACGGCATATTCGACAGGGTCCTCGACCGTCAGGATGTTGCGGCTGCCGTCGTTGAGCAGCCGCAGCCCGGCATAAAGCGAGGTCGTCTTGCCCGATCCCGTCGGCCCGGTGATGAGGACGATGCCATTGGGTTCGGCGAGCGCGCCGCGAAACAGCGTGTCGATGGCCGGCGGCATGCCGAGCGCGGCCATGTCGATGCCGGCATTGTCCTTGTCCAGAAGCCGCAGCACGACGCGTTCGCCGCCGCGGCTGGGCAGAGTGGAGACGCGGACATCGAGGCTCTTGCCGCCCAGCGTCAGGCCGATGCGGCCATCCTGGGGCAGGCGGCGCTCGGCGATGTCGAGCCGCGCCATGACCTTGATGCGGCTGACCACCATCGCGGCGACATTGGCGGGCAGGCGGTGGCGCTCGGTCAATTGGCCATCGGCGCGCATGCGGACGATCAGCGCGCTTTCATAGGGCTCGATATGGATGTCCGAGACGCCCTGGCGCGCCGCTTCGGCGATCAGGCCGTTGATCAGCCGGATGATCGGCGCTTCATCCTGGGTATCGAGCAGATCTTCGGCGGACGGAATATTGTCGACCAGCAGCCCGAGCGTGTCGCCGCCCTCCATGCTCGCCCCGGCGGTGAAGCCTTCGAGGGCGTAATTGTCGGACAGCAGGCGGTCGAACTGCGCGGCTTCGACCGCAACAATGCGGAGCGGCCGGCCGACCATGCGGCGCACTTCGGCGAGCACGCGCACATCATCGCCGCGGCGCAGCCCGATGGCGACGCTGTCCGCGCTGGCACCGGTCACCACGACGCCGAATTTCTTGGCGAAGGGATAGGGCAGCAGCGGCAGCGGCGTCGCTTCGGCGGCAGGGGCGATGCTGTCGGTCATGGCGCCTTTGGCACCGGCAGCGCCGGCGGCGTGGTGCGCAGATAGTCGCGCACCAGGGCATCGAGCGAGGTCACCTCGCTGCCACCGCGTTCGATATCGGCGTCGCGGACATAGGCATAGCGTTCGGCGGCCAGTTTCTGGGCATCGGCGGCGCTGCGCACGATGGTCGGGCGGATGAAAACCATCAGATTGGTCTTGGTCTTGCTGCGCGAGCGCGAGGTGAACAGCTCGCCAAGGCCCGGAATGTCGCCCAGCAAGGGCACTTTCTCGATCGTGCGGCGCTCGTTTTCGTCGATCAGCCCGCCGAGCGCGATGATCTGGCCATCATCGACGGTCACTGTCGTGGTGATCTCGCGCTTGTTGAGCACCAGTTCGGGCGATGTCGTCGACACCGGCCCGGCGATCGAGCTGACTTCCTGGCGGATGGCCAGCTTGATGGTGCCGCCGGCGTTGATCTGCGGCTTCACATCGAGCTGGATACCGACATTCTGGCGCTGGATGGTGCGAAAGGCGTTGTCGAAATTGTTGCTGAGCGCTTCACCGGTCGAGATCGGCACGTCCTGGCCGACAAGGATTTTCGCCTGCTGGTTGTCGAGCGTCATGATCGACGGGGTCGACAGCACTTTCGAGGCGGTATCGGCCTTCACGGCGTTGATGACAAAGCCGAACACGGCATTGTTGCCAAGGTCGCCGCCGAACCCGAAGGTGCCGCCAGTGGCACCGAGCAGGGTCTGCACCGCGGCATCGCGCAAGGCCGTCGCGGTGTCCGAACCGCTGTCGAGCTTTTCGCCCGCTACCGCGCCGGCGACAGTGAGCAGATTGGGCGCAGCATTGCTGTAATTGGTTACCGAAAACGGGATGTTGCTGCCGCCGGTGCCGCTGAGCAGGAACTGCACCCCCAGGCGTTTGGCCGCGATATCGGAAATTTCGACGATGATCGCTTCGACCAGCACCTGTTCGCGGCGGGTATCGAGCTGGCGTACCACCTCGCCCAATTGCCGCTGCACATCGGCGGGCGCCGAAATGATGATGGCATTGGCGCCTTCATAGCGCGCGATGACCGCCTGACCGCGGCCGATGGTGGCGCCGGGGATCTGCACGGCGGGGCCGCTCGACTGGCTGGCGCTGACCTGTTGCTGGTTGCCGAAAGGGGTTTGCGCGTTCGACTGGTTGCCCATCCCGCCACCAAAGCCGGCGCTGCTGCCGGCCACCGCGTTCGGCGTCTGGCCGACGAGTTGCTGGAGCACCGGCAGCAGCTTTTCGGCATCGGCATGGGCGAGGAAGATCACCCGCACATCGGCACCGGCGGCGGCGCGGCGATCGAGATCGAGCACGGTTTCGGCCAGCCGTGCCACCGCGCCGGCATCGCCGCGCAAGGCAACCGCGTTCGAACTGTCGATGGCGACGATCGACACGCCGGGGCCGGTGCCGGGGCTGGCACCGCCCTGGGTGGCGCCCGGCCCGCCGGTCAATTGCCCCAGCGAGGCGGCGATTTCACGGGCGCCGGCATTCTTCAGCGCGATGACGCGCACGGTGGCGCGGTCGCGGTCGACCTGGCGGACCAGCGCGCGGACGCGGGCGACATTATCGGCATAATCGGCGATGATGACGGCATTGCCGCTGCGATTGGCGGTCAATTGCCCTTCGCGGCTGACCAGCGGGCGCAGCGTCTCCACTGCCGAGGCGGCGTCGATCGAATCGAGCCGGATGACTTCGGTGACGAATCGGTCGCGCCCGGTGCCTGGCCCGCCCGGCTGGGTGGCGGCACCATCGACCGGCGCGATGCGAAAGGCGCCGCCGGCCGCTGGCTGCACGACGAGGCCATTGGCGCGCAGGGTCGACAGGAACAGCTCGAAATAGGCGTCGCGGGTTAAAGGCCGTTCGGAAACGACCGATACCTTGCCCTGTACGCGCGGGTCGATGATGAAGGTGCGGCCGGTGGCACGCGCCACGTCCTGGATATAGGCGCGGACATCGGCATCGCGCAGATTGACCGTCTGTTGCGCGGCGAGCGGTGCCGTCACTACTCCTGTCATCGCCCCCATCAACGCCACCCCGGCGAGGAACATGTGCTTCCAGACTGTCACGTGCGGGTCCCGATCTGCAGATTGACGCGGCTGCCGGCGCGTTCGACGGTGATGCCAAGCCCGCCGGCATCGAGCCGTCGGGTCAGCGCGGCGGGGTCGGAAATGCTTGCCACCGGCGTGTCGCCGACGCTGACGAGCACATCGCCGGGTTGCAGCCCGGCTGCCAGAAAGGCGGTGCCCGAGCCTTTCGGGGTCAGCACATAGCCGGTGATGGCGGTGCCCTGCAGCCGTGGCGTGACCAGAATATCGGCGGCAAGACGGGCCTGTGTCGCCCTGTTGGCATTCGGCATGCCGGCGCTTTCGGGTGTCACCGGGGTGCCGCCCGCCGATTGGTCGAGAAACAGGCTTTCGCGGCGGCCACCGGTATCGAGCGTGGCGGCATCAAAGGCCACCGCGACGAGCCGTACCCCGGGGCTGATCTCGTCGCCCACGGCATAGCTCGACTGGACGCCGTCGCTGCCGGCGATGATCGCCGAACCGCGGCCCGAAACGGTGTCGACGCGGGTGCCGAGCAGGGTGAGGCCGAGGCCGGAGACTTCGGCGGTGGCAGCGCCGCCGGCCTGCCGGAAGAAGGGATCGAAACTGCCGATGATGCTGATGTCGGCAGGCGCCGCGCTGTGCTGTGGCTGCCAATTGCCGACCGGACCGACGGGGGTGATGATCGCCCAGACCAGTCGCGCGAGCGCCAGCCCGAGCAGCGCCAGCAGCATGAAGTCAAGCAGCGTCAGCAGCGGCCCGGGCGCGATGCCGCCGGCCATCCGGTCCGCCTGTCGTTTCACCGCTTGCAACATTATGACGTCATGGCTCCCCGGATTTCCCGCCCTAACGACGCGCGATGACAGATTCGTGACGATTTGGCGACAAGGCTTGCACCAATGCCGCGGCGGGAGCCAGTGGCCATAGCCTGCTGTGGCGAACAGCTTGACAATTTTGTGCTGCGCCGCGATATGCGCCTCGGCTTCGGCGCGAAAAATTTTCGCTGCCCACGCCGGGTGCGTGATCGGGCATCGTCCTTCCTGCCAATGGCAAGGGACACCGCCCCAGACCCGGATGTTCAGAGGCCAGCCCCAAGGGCCACCCCATCACGCGGGTTGTCAAAACCCGCTCGTCCTGCCGCCCGCGAAGGCCGCAGGCAGCCATGCGAATCTGTCGCATGCCCGATTCCAGAGATAATCATGACCTATTTTACCGACTTCGGCCTTGCCGAACCGCTCGCTCGTGCGCTTGCCGACAAGGGCTATACCGAACCCACCCCGATTCAGGTGCAGGCAATCCCGCCAGTGCTCGAAGGCCATGATCTGTGCGGCATCGCCCAGACCGGCACCGGCAAGACCGCAGCGTTCGCGCTGCCGATCCTGCACCGCCTGGCCGCCAACCCCAAGCATCGCCTGAAATATGCCACCCGCACGCTGGTGCTGGCGCCGACGCGCGAACTGGTGTCGCAGATCGCCCAGTCGTTCACCGACTATGGCAAATATATGAAGCTGACCGTCACCACCGTATTTGGCGGCGTGCCGATTCCGCGCCAGGAACGCGCCATGAGCAGCGGCGTCGATGTCGTGGTCGCCACCCCGGGTCGCCTGCTCGACCTCGTCGAGCGCGGCGCGATCGATCTCAAGCTTGTTGAAATCCTTGTCCTCGACGAAGCCGACCAGATGCTCGATCTCGGGTTCATCCATGATCTGCGCCGTATCGTCGGCCTGTTGCCGCGCAAGCGCCAGACCCTGTTCTTTTCGGCAACCATGCCCAAGGCGATCGAGGAACTGGCGGCGAAATATCTGACCAACCCGGTCAAGGTGTCGGTCAAGCCGGCGGCCACCACCGCGGAGCGCGTCGAACAGGCGGTCATCCATGTCAACCAGGCCGAAAAGCCGGCGCTGCTGCAACTCGTGCTCAAGGACAAGGCGATCGACCGCGCGCTGGTGTTCAGCCGCACCAAACATGGCGCCGATCGCATCGTGCGCCAATTGGGCAATGCCGGGATCGTTGCCGAAGCGATCCACGGCAACAAGAGCCAGCCGCAGCGCGAACGCGCGCTGGCCAATTTCAAGGCCGGCACCTGCCGGGTGCTGGTGGCGACCGATATCGCGGCGCGCGGCATCGATGTGACGGGCGTCAGCCATGTCATCAACTATGAACTGCCCAATGTGCCCGAATCCTATGTTCACCGCATCGGGCGCACCGCGCGCGCCGGCGCCGATGGCCAGGCAATTGCATTTTGCGCCGAAGACGAACGGCCCTTCCTGCGCGATATCGAAAAACTGATCCGCCAGAAGATCACAGTGCTGGCACTGCCTGCCGATTTCCGTGCTGCCGTGTTGGCAGCACAAAAGATCGAGCGCGCCGCACCGCCGGCGCCGCGTGAGGAAGAACGCCGCGATTTCGCCCGCCGCGCGCCCGGCGGCGGCCGCCCCGGCCGTGATCCGCGCGCCAAGGTAACGCCGCAGCGGGGCCAGGGTGGCGCCCGCGCCGGTGGTGGCGCCGGTGCTGGCGGCGGTGGCGGCTATCGCGGCGGCCGCTGAGCCTTCGCCCAGACGGAAAGTGCAGCGGGAAATGATGCGGGCGGTGGCGCAAGCCGCCGCCTTGCAACTACAGGCCCGAACCGTACTGCCTGTTGATAAGCGTGGACGCGGGCGGGTTACTCCCGTGCTGCGACCTGATGATGGCGGATCACTTCGTCGATGATGAACCGCAGGAACTTTTCCGAGAACTCCGGATCGAGCTTGGCGGTTTCGGCGAGTGCGCGCAGCCGGGCAACCTGCGCCGCCTCGCGGCCCGGGTCGGCGGCGGGCAGACCAGCGGTGGCCTTGTGGCGACCAACGGCCTTGGTGATCTTGAAGCGTTCGGCGAGCATGAAGACCAAGGCGGCATCGATATTGTCGATGCTGTCGCGATAGCCGGCTAGAGTTTCATCGGACACGATCGTTTTCCTTTGTGGCAATGCCACCTTTGCGGCGGATTCGCGCGGTGGCAAGCTGTGGGTTTGCAAGCCCGGGCCATGTGGCTAAGGACGGGAGCACGATGACAGCGACCATTCACACCCTGCGCAAAGGCGACGAGCCCTCCATGGCCGCGCTGGTGGCGTTGACAGCAGCGGGCCTGACCCAGGTCAACCATGTCATCATCGACCGCATGCAGTCACCGGTGGCGCTGATCCCGGAACTGGCCGGGCATCTGATCGCCGGCGGCGGCAAGCGGTTGCGGCCGATGTTGACGCTGGGCTGCGCCGCGCTGCTCGATTACGGCGGCACCCGCCATCACAAGCTCGCTGCCGCGGTCGAGTTCATCCATACCGCGACGTTGCTCCATGACGATGTCGTCGATGTGTCGGGCCTGCGCCGTGGCAAGCCGACTGCCAACCGGTTATGGGGCAACCCGGCCAGCGTGCTGGTTGGCGATTTCCTGTTCAGCCGTTCGTTCGAACTGATGGTCGAGGATGGCTCGCTCAGGGTGCTCAAGATCCTCAGCGCCGCCTCGGCGATCATCGCCGAAGGCGAGGTCGCGCAACTGACCGCGCAGCGCAATGTCGAGACCAGCGAGGACCGCTACCTCGAGATCATCACCGCCAAGACCGCCGCGCTGTTCGCCGCCGCCTGCCAGATCGCCGCGATCGTGGCGGAACGCGAAGCCCCGGCCGAAGCCGCGCTCGAAGCCTATGGTCGCCATCTCGGCATCGCCTTCCAGCTTGTCGACGATGCCATCGACTATGTTTCGGACGCCGATACGATGGGCAAGGACGTCGGTGACGATTTCCGCGATGGCAAGATCACCCTGCCGGTCATCCTCGCCTATGCGCGCGGCAATGAGGAAGAACGGGAATTCTGGCGGCTGGCGATGCGCGGCCGGGCCAATGGCGAGGCCGAACTGGCGCGCGCCTCGGCGTTGCTGCAATCGACCCATGCCGTTGCCGATACCATGGCGCGGGCCCGGCATTACGGCGCGCGGGCGATCGACGCGCTCGCCGGTTTTGCCAATGGCCCGGCCAAGGCCGCGCTGATCGAAACGGTCGAATTCGCCATTGCGCGGGCCTATTGATGCAGGCACCGGTCGCCTGAATTGTGCGGCTCCCGCCGGGGATCTGGGTTCCGGGTATAATGACTCAGGCATAATGGCGGCGCAGGCGGGCCAGCAGGCGATTGCGACGCCGCTTGAACATCTGGGCGCAATCGGCGAAGGAAGCGCCATGCTTGCCCGTCTTTACCAGCGCCCCAAATCGTCCATGCAGTCCGGCCGCGCCCGCACGGGCCAATGGCTGCTGGAGATCGAGCGCGACGAAGCACAACGGCCCGACCCGTTGACCGGCTGGTCTGGCTCCGGCGCGACGCAGACGCAAGTACAGTTGCAGTTCGGCTCACGCGAGGCAGCAATTGCCTATGCCGCAGCAAATGACCTGACGCTGGAGGTGGTGCCGCTCGGGCCGCGCAGCCTCAAGCTTCAGGCCTATGCGGACAATTTCCGCTAACAGCACCTGCCGCCAGCAGCGCCCGATAATGATTGGGCCGGCGTTCCGTCAGCAGTAACAAAGGACGTCCGGTTCCGCCCGGGTGACCCTGATCCCGATGCTTTGCGCGCTCGTGACCGGGTGCGACTGTTTCCGTGGAAGGACTGATCGTTCACGAATGTCGCCTTGTCGCTCATCAGGCTTTGCGTTCTAAATAACGTGCAACGCAAGTGCTGGTACAAGCATGATGCAGACGCGGGGGAGCAAGTCGAAAAAATCATGGGCGCAGCCTTTGCTGCCGGTGTCAAAACGTCTGGCCGCCGGCTGCGGCCCGCCGCGCACGCCTTGTGCCGAAATTTGCTGCAAGCCGAAATTTTGTCGCAAACATCTATTTTTCAATAACAATATTATTATTGGACTACATATTTCTGTTTGAGAATCAATATTTTTTACGAGCGTTATTATATTAGATTTGTCTTGAGATATTGATGGTTATTTGTACTTTACAGTTATTGGGATTGGGAATAATCTGATGAATGCAATCAACTATCTGAAATTGTTCTTGTTTGCGTCCACCGCGATGACCCAGACTGCGCAGGCGCAAACGGCGGCGGGCAATGCCCCGGGGGCGGCACCGCAAGCGGAATCGCCAACGGTGGAAGCGGACATCGTCGTGACCGCGCAACGGCGCGAGGAGCGTTTGCTCGATGTGCCGATCGCGGTTTCGGTGATCAACCCGGCATTGATGGAGCGCGCCGGCTTTCAGAACATCAACAACATGCAGGCCTTTGTTCCCAATCTGCAGATCAACCAGACCGTTGGTAACAGCTTCAGCCCGCTCATCACCATCCGCGGCCTGTCGCCATCCTCCGACACCAGCCTGGCCCGCGACCAGCCAGTCGGCATTTATCTGGACGGCGTCCCGATCGCCAAATCGACCGGTTCGGCCTTCGATACTGTCGAGCTGGCGCGCGTCGAAGTCCTGCGCGGACCGCAGGGGACGCTGTATGGCAAGAACACGATCGGCGGCGCCGTGAACCTGGTCAGTGCCGAACCGACCGGCGAATTCGGTGGCACCGCCTGGCTCAGCTACGGGCAGTGGGATCGCGTCCAGAGCCGCGTGTCGGTAAACTTGCCAACCGTCGCCAATTTCAAGGTCAAGCTATCCTATTCCGGCAACAATAGCGGCGGTTACTGGCGCAACGCCGCGATTAACCGCGATTTCGGCAGCCAGAGCCTGATCGCCGGCCGCGCCGATGTGCTGTGGGAGCCGAGCAGCAATTTTTCGGCGCGCTATACCTATGACATCAGCGACGCCAAGGGGCGGCCGACGATGCTGGCGATCAATTCGATCGCGTCGACCTTCCCGGC